>SXUH01000368.1 GCA_005791855.1 Bdellovibrionales bacterium | reverse complement strand
TCAAAGGAGTTTTTATGTTTCTCCGTCTCACCATCCTACTTTCCGTACTCACACTCGTCTCCTGCGCTACCGGACCTACGCACCCCGGACGCCCGGTGACCATCGAACGAAATCACGGTTCCCAGCGATAATAACCTAGAGACTGTCTAACATAAGGATCCCCGATGAGAACTCTGACAAAAGAAATGCAAAAGAAGATCACCCCAACGGACGCCGTCGAACTGCTCAAGAAGGGAAACGAGCGCTTCCTGAATAACCTCAAGGTCAACCGGAACCTCCTCCAGCAGGTCACGGAAACCTCCGAGGGCCAGAACCCCTTCGCCGTCATCATCAGCTGCATGGACTCCCGGACTTCTCCGGAGCTCATCTTCGACCAGGGCCTCGGAGACATCTTCAGCATCCGGATCGCCGGGAACGTCGTCAACGAGGACATCATCGGTAGCGCCGAGTTCGGCTGCAAGGTCGTCGGATCCAAGCTCATCATGGTCCTGGGACACACCCAGTGTGGCGCCATCAAGGGAGCCATCAACGACGTCCAGCTAGGAAACCTCCACTTCGTTACGAGTAAGATCAGACGATCCATCCCGTCGGTTTCATCGCAGGCCGAGGGCGACCTCACCTGCGGAGTGACCCGGCAGAACGTCATCCAGGGCATCAACGACCTCAAGGCCAATTCCCCGATCCTCGCGGAGATGGTTCGAAACAACGAGATTAAGATCGTGGGCGGGATCTACGACGTGGCCACGGGACAGGTGGAAGTCCTGGACCTGGATCAGGAAGTCCTGGGGTACATGATGAAGGAGCCCTCCGTGAACCTCACAGAGGGCGTACACTAAGCTCTACTTACAAATCAGGAGTGCGACGGCCTGGACTCGTGACTGGCCGTCCTCTCGATAGGCCAACTGGCCCCATCTCATTCCGTTATCCGCCGGGACCTTATTGATCTGGATGAACACGGTGGCAGTCTCACCCTTGTAGCTAGCGGCGATCATCACCTTCGGGCCGGCGGTGTTCAAGGCCACGTAGCCTCCGGTCTTGGTGCTGTATCTCTGCATCATCCCGAGCTTCAGCTCGAAGTTCCTTCCGGATTGATAGAGGGAGACCTCCGGGTACTCTCGGACGGAGAGCCCTTCTTCGAAGATGTTATCGTTGTATACCTTAGCGACCCGGCAGGATACGATCTCGGCCGAGAAGGCCGAAAAGCTCGCGACGGCAAGAAGTGAAGCTAGTAGAAGTTTCATAGGTCTCCTTTGAGTTGGTACGGTTTTTGACCGTAGCTATCAACATCGCTGGAACTAGAGGACCTAAAACTTCCTTCCCTATAAAAAAGTAAGGGGGGCGCCTACTTCCGGACCCCGCTCGAAGTCTTCCGTCTCTCCGAAACACCCTGGGCGCATGGGATCTCTTCGAGGGACCGCAGGAGGGGATTCCCGGGCCGGGAGACGTGCTGGACGGCCCTTGCCACGTGCCGCTGAACCACACAGGACTTCGTCGCCGTGTGGGAGTATTTCTTAAAGTAGATCCGGCCATTGGCCGGGTTGTACTTTCCGCCCCAGTAGAGGGCTTCCACCAGGTCCGGAGGGGTCAGCGCCGGAAGCTTGTCCGACGTCGTCTGGTGGTAGTGCCCGAGCAGGTCCACCATGGTGGCCCCGGCGTTGTAGATCGCCAGGGTCATGAGCCACCCCGTGTGGAGGGGGTAGTACCTGGAAGTGTTCTTCTGCTCACAGGTTTGCTTGAACCCCTCTCCCTCCGAGTAGAGCTCGGAAGTCTTCATCTTGGCCGGGACGTGCCGGTCGAAGAGGAGCCGCAGGTTCTGCGCCTTTATCCGGATCCCGAGTTCGAAGTTCTGGCAATTGTTGATGAACGAGCTGAGGGCCTTGAACCGGAGTGCTGCCGACTGCCGGGGGAGGCGGTGGGCGACGTCCGCGATGGTGATTCCCTTGAAGTCCTTGGCGTCGATCTGGTAGGCGGGCCTTCCGTCGAGCTTCTTCAGAGCTAGGTCGTAGAAGGGTCCAACCATTGCCGGCGTCACGAGCTTGCTTTCGCAGCTAATAGCTGGCCACCCGAGCTTCTCCTGCTCGGCGGGGGAGAGGGTCTTCATCCCGTTGCACCACTCGATGACGTTGAGCTGGCCAATCCCGCAGGAAAAGTTTCCTCCGTCAGGGGAAATTCCCAGATCCGAAAGGAGGGATTCCTGAGTGAGGGCGCCGATCAGGACGTGGATCGGGATGTTGTACTTCGTGGAAGCCTCGACCATGGCCTTGTATTTTTCCTGGGAGGAGTTCCCCGCGCTCGCGTGCATCCACGCGATCTGGACCGGAAGGGCCCCGAAGCTTCCCGGTTGCAGGGCTTCACGTCGCAGGAGTTCCTTTGCCCGGCAGACCCGGAGGTCAACGGCGTTTTGGGTTTTCCAGATTCTAATTTCTTCGGGCTGCATCTCCGTCGGAAAATCTTCTGACGGGTTCCTCACCGTAGTGAGATCCGGACACGGTAGCCCGCGGGCAACGGCTTGCTCCGGGCAGATCAAATCGGGGTTCTTCCAGTCTACGGAGTAGGCCAGATGGGGGAGGATGAGGAAAGCGATAATTAGTGATTTCATAGCTCCATGGGTAGTATAGGTTCTCTATTGAGGAAAGACCTATGTCGTCATGGATTCGAGGCACTAATTTAAATGGATTTTGAAGGATTGAAAGTGGCGCAGTCGGCACGATTCGAACGTGCGACCTCTTGATTCGTAGTCAAGTGCTCTATCCAACTAAGCTACGACTGCGCTGATGGTGTGCCCATGTTTTTAATCAAGAATACCTAATAATGCAAGGTTGAAATGCTTATTTTCACGGATTTATTGGCCAAAAACCCTGGCCACTGTGAATCAAAAAGCCTGAAATATGGCCTACTTACTTAGAGGGCAAACCTCAATCTTTCTTGTGTTTCGTCTCTCTGAACGCAGTTGCGTTCGCTAAGATCGCCCCTTTCTTTACACACTTCCGGGTCCGATCTATACAAGAACTACCAACCCTCCCAAGGAGAACCACATGAAAAAGCTCTTCATCCTCTTCGCCCTCGCCATCGTCGCCGACACCTCCCTCGCTTCGACCTGGGGCTGGAACTGCCTCGTTTCAGACCGGAGAAACGAACCGGTGGTTGAATCTTTGAGACTTCCCGGGTACCTTCCCACCATTGGAGTTTTGACCATCTCCGATGTGAAGTGTAAGCAAATTGGGCCAGCGATCTACTCCGACTTCTGCGTTCTGAACAACAGCTACGCCGTCGGAATCGGGATCAACCCGCAGAGATCCGAACTCCTCTCGCGAAACGGGCGGAAGATCGGCCTTAGCTGCGAGAGAGGCCACGTCGTCGGACCCCAACCTTCACACGGTGGCTCAATTGTACGATGAACCCACTTTCGACCTTACTGCGAACTGACGAACCGAGCGCCCGGTACCTCCTGGAATGCGGGAGCTACCGGGACTTCCTGAAGAGATTCTTCGAACTAAAGAAACGACTAAATCCCCGCTACAGCTACACCGTCTTCGCCCGCGCCGCTGCGGTCGCCAAGAGCGTCCCCCGGGACGTCATCGAAGGGGAGCGGCGCCTGACCGAGAAGTCCCTCCCGAAGTTCCTGCGGGCCCTGGATCTCCCGGGCCTCATGGAGGAATTCTTCATCAAGCTCGTGGAAAGCGAAACCGCCGGGGCCAACGAGGTCTACACCCAGAAGATCTCCCAGATGTTCCTCGAGACCAACTTCAAGAGGAGCTTCACCGACGACAACTTCAAAGACCGGTCCGTGCCCTTCATCTACGCCGCTTCCGGAAAGGTCGGGGAGGGATCGACTCTCGAGGTGATCTCCAGGCGCACGGGCCTCTCACCGGGGGAGATCCTCGAGGCCATCCCCAAGCTCGAGGCCCTGGGACTAGGCTCCTACGACAAGCTCACCCGGCGCTTCATCCCGTCCACCTCCCAGGTGCACGTGAGCTCCGAAACCTCCCGCACGCACTTCATCGATTTCTACCTCTACTGCCTGGGCCTGCAGCAGGCCGCCGTCTCCTCCAAGACTCCCCCGCCCATGGATTCCTCCCTCTTCTACAACGACGTCTTCTCGGTCAACGCCGAAGACCTCCCGAAGCTCAAGGAGCAACTGGAGAAGCTCGTGAAGTCCTTCGTCCTGAAGAATGAGAACCCGAACGGGAACTCGGTTGCGATCGTGAACCTCGGGCTCTTCAACCACCGGTTCGAGAGCGAGAAGAAGTAAGTCGAGTTTGCATCTTTTTCCAGCCTCGACTAGACTAGAAGCTCACCCACTCCGAGGAACCCCATGAACCAGCATCCGAACGAGAAGATCTCCCTGCAGACGCTAAAGATCCTGTGGCTCGGGCTGCTCGTCTCCCAGCTCAGCTTCCTGGCCGCGCTCTACTACGTCTTGCAAACGAAAGAGCCCCTGGACGTGGGAGAAGAGTTCGTCTACGGCTTCGCCGTCGCGGCCCTGGTCATATTCGCCCTCTCCTTCTTCGTCCCGAAGTTCGTCCTCAAGGCGACGAAGGCCGAGTTCCTCCGACAGCGGGGCCTCCAGGATTCGAAGCAAGTCAGTGACGACGATCTCCTCAAGAACTTCTTTGCGCCGTTCGTGCTGAGGATGGCGCTCCTCGAAGCGGTGACCCTGATGGGCTTTGGCCTTGCCTACACGACGGGGAAGTTCGAGCACTTCCTGCTCTTCTTCGCCGTCGGGGTGACCTTTCACTTCACCTTTTTTCCTTCTCTTCAGAAGGTTAAAGATTCCTTTCTCAAAGCGTAGTTGCCACAAAAAAAAAGAGCCATAAGTCACAGAAGAACTCTGGAACTTATGGCTCTGATTTAAATTTTTTGAAAATGGCGGAGACGATGAGATTTGAACTCATGGTAGGAGTTACCCTACGCACCCTTAGCAAGGGTGTGGTTTAAACCACTCACCCACGTCTCCGTTTCGGTTCAAATAATTCAAAAACCTA
>SXUH01000367.1 GCA_005791855.1 Bdellovibrionales bacterium | reverse complement strand
CTCGCGCTCCTCCTCGTGGGTCGAGGCGATGACCACCCATTCCTTGTCGATGCACTTGAAGTGGGTGAAGAACCGCGTCTTCCCCGGCTCGGAGATCATGATGGTCTCCGTGCCGCTCTTCCGCCGGGGCTGGGCCACCTTGTTGAGCATGTAGCTGTCGAGCTTGTTCTTGAGCTCCGGGGTCGAGGTCATGCTGAGCGTGGTGATCTTACTCCGGCTCAGCTCCTTGACCACCTCGTCCGCCAGCGCGCCGGAGTCGTCGAGGAAGTAGGTCCGGAAGTTCTTCTCCGTGATCGTCTTGAGGTTGTTCTCCACCCAGTGGTTGAGGGTGGCCAGGTCGTTGATCAGGATCGTCGAGACCGTCGACTGCTTCAGGATCTGCTCGAGCTCGTCGGGGTTCTTCGTGTGGAAGAGCTTCACCACCGGGTAGGACGCGTACTTGTTCTTCAGGTACTCCTCCTGAAGGAACTCGGCGCCGAAGAAGATGATCGACTTGAAGTCTCTTCCGATCATGGGTTCTGCTTGGCGTCCACTTCGCTGATCTTCTTGTGGAGGTCCTCGATTGCCCAGGGCTTCACGATGTAGCTGTTCACGCCGGCCTTGATGCTCTCGAGGACGTAGTTCACCTCGGACTTCGAGGTCACCATGAGGATCGGGAGGTGCTTCGTCGTCGGGTTCCCGCGGATCTTCTTGGCGAGGTCGATCCCCGTGCCGTCGTCCATGAGGAGGTCGGTGACGACGAACTCGACGGGGGTCCCGGCCGCGATCTTCTCGATGATGGTCTTGAAGCCCTCGTTGCCGGACTTCGCGCTGGAGATCCTGCTGATGCCGAGGGTCTTCAGGCTGTCCGTGATCATCACCCGCATGGACTCGTAGTCGTCGCAGATGAGGAAATGTTTACTCTTGATCTTCGCTGGCAGTTCCACTAGTCATCCTTTGGCATGAGGAATTGAATGTCGTCGATATTGAGGACGTCGGTCTTGTCGTCGCTGAAGAAGGCGTCGATGCTCTGGAGGAGCTGGGCCTGCTCGTTGAGGGCGAAGGGGTTGATCCGGTTGTTCTCGAGGATCTTCAGCGAGTCGCCGGAGAACTTCCCGTTCTTGCTCAGGTAGACGTAGGCCTTGAACTCGAGGCCCACGAGCTCCTTCGAGTTCGTCTGCATGAAGGTCACGGCGTCCTTGGCGTCGGAGAAGACCACGGCGAACTTCCCGGACTGGTGGAAGGTCTGGGAGAACTCGTCCGGGGTCCGGCTCTCGAGGCAGGTGAAGCCCTTCTTCCCGAGCTCCGTCCTCACCGGGAGCTGGTGCTCCGGCACCTGTTTATCTGAGAAGAAGACGACTCTGAACTTGCCCATCGTTTTGCCCGAACCGGTTATTGTGTTGATGTCCTAAGTATACTGGAATTTGGAGAAGTTCAAACTAAAGGAACGAGTTGCTCGGGTATAACCCTAGGCCACGAGCCTGAGCCCTTTCTTCCGGGCGCCGGCGAACGGGAGCCGCAGTTCGATGGACATCCCCACCCCCCACACCGAGGTGAACTTCGAGCTCCCGCCGAAGTCCTCGACCGCGCTGAAGAGCGACGACACGCCCACGCCCCGGCCCGAGGTTTCGGAGACCTCGTCCTTCGAGGAGATCCCCCCGGTCTTGATCCGCTCCAGCGCGTCCTCCAGGCAGGTGACCGAGGGATCCTTGGCCGCGATCTTCTGCCAGTCCACACCCTTCCCGTCATCCCTGAGGGTAACGATCAGTGATTCCTGGCCTCCGGCGTCCTCGACGCCGAACTCGAAGACGATCTGCCCGACCGGGAACTTCCCGGCGGCGATCCGGTCCTCGGACTTCTCGATCCCGTGGTCCACGGAGTTCCGGATGAAGTGGATGAACTGCTGGAAGATCTCCTCCCACTGGCCATCCGGGACCTCGACGTTCTCGCCGACGAGCTTGAAGGCCACGTCCTTCCCGAGCTTCTCCCCCAGCTCCTTGACGATGGCCGGGTACATCTGGAAGTAGGGCCCGACCTTGGTCTTGAAGAACTTCTGGGTGAAGAGGTCCCCGAGCTCCGGGTCCCGGCGCTCGAGGAGCTTCGAGAAGCTCACGAGGTCCGTGAGCGGGACGGTCTTGTTGTTCGCGGCGTCCTTGTACTGGATGATGCCGTCGTAGTGTTCGACGTAGCACTCGAGGGCGACCTCGATGGCCATGATCCGCTCGACCACCGTCTGCCGGAGCTCGGCGGGGCAGTGGAGCTCGTCGTAGTACTGGGTGAGGAAGGTCTCGAGGTCGTGGCAGAGCTGGGTGATCTCCTGGATGTAGAAGTAGGAGAAGCTCCCCTTGATGGTGTGGACCAGCCGCTGGACGGTCCGCAGGGCGTACTCCTCGTCGCGGCCCAGGCACTCGACGCACTTGCCGAGCATGTTGAGGGACTCGGCGATGATCTTGTTCAGGGCGAAGCGGTTGCTCGCGACCTTCTGGATCATCTGGGAGAAGTTCCACTCCTTCTTGAACTTCTCCATGTTCTCGAACTCCGCCGTCTTGTCCGTTCCGACGATGAGCACGTACTCGGCGTTCTCCGACTCCGCGCCGGTGATCGGGGCGTAGGAGAGCTGGATCTGCTGCTTCTTCGAGTTCGTCCGGAGCTCGGGCGCGAGCTTGGCCATGTCGTCGAAGGAGATGACGTTGTTGAACACGAGCTCGAAGAACTCCCGGAAGGACTCCCCTTCCGCCTCGCCGACGCCCATGATCGCGGCGGGCTTGACCTCGTTCGGGATGACCTCGAACATGCTCTCCGCGGCCTTCGAGTACACCGGGAGGATCTTGTGCTCCTTGTCGATGATCACGAACCCCTGGCCGAGGGCGTTCAGCATACCGTCCTGGATGTCCGTGAGGTTCTGGAGTTCCTTCGTCCGCTGCTTGACCTTCTCCTCGAGTTCGAGGTTGTAGATCCGGAGCTCTTCGAGGAGGTGCCGGATCCGGCCGCTCATGTTGTTGAAGGAGGTCCCGAGGGTCGCGAACTCGTCGTTCCCGTCGACCGCGATCTGCACGTCGAAGTTTTCCTTCTCGAGCTCCCGCGCGGCGAAGGTGAGCTCGTCGAGGTGCCAGGTGAGCCAGCGGGCCGCGAGGGTCCCGATCATGAGGGAGATCGACACCATCAGCACGAGGAAGGCGATGATCTGGCGGTAGAACGTCTCCTGCACCAGGAGGACCTTCTTCGTGGCGATGAGGTTCACGAGGACGAGGTTCTCCGAGCCGAGCTTCGAGTAGGTCGCGAAGTACGGCTTCCCCTCGAGGGCGGTCTCGAAGAGGCCGAAGGTCCCCGGGGATTCCTTGATCCGCGCGCGCAGGCCATCGACGGCGAGGAAGTCCAGCGGGATCCGGTCCTTGGCGAAGACCTTCCGCCGGGAGAGGATGAAGTTGTAGCGGCCCGCGGAGGAGCTCAGGAGGTTCCAGAGCTCGACCTGCTTGAAGACGATCGCGGCGAAGGCCCCGTCGCTCCCGATCTCCTTCTTCATCACGAAGAGGCCCTTCTCGTTGTCGATGATCGACAGGCCCAGCGGGGCGGCCTTGAGGTCGCCCCAGCCCCACTTGTGCTTCTGCTCGGGCACCTCAAACCAAACGGATTCGCTAAGCGATGGGTCCGCCGGAATGTGGTAGTAGAGGCCCTGGATCCGCTTCTGGTCCCCGGCCAAGAAATTTGTGACGGAATCCTCGGAATTTTTTGTATTTAAATCAATTCTGGAGATAATAGAGTTTAAGAAAAGTTCATAGTCTTCGCTGGCCATCGTGAACAGCTTCGAACTCGACTGCGTCTCGCTGGTCAGGTAGTCGTAGACGAACGCCAGCTTATCCTTCTTGTACGTCTGGAAGGAAACGTAGCCAAAGACCCCCAGCCCGGCGACCGAGAGGGAGATGATGGTGAGGAGGGTTTTGGCTTTTACCGAAAAGTTCATCACTTACTTTTCGTACTTTTAGAAAAGATCTTTATGAACCAGATAGCCAGAAAGCTTGATCGATCGTCTCGGATCCTCCTCCTGATCTCCGCCATCGGCGTCGTCGCGAGCCTGTACAGCCTCTACCACGTCACGTCCCAGTCGGACGAGGCGCTGGACCCGAAGGACCGGATCGCCCAGGTGACGATCTACAACAAGGATACCCGCCTGAAGCGCTCGGGTAGCATCCACTGGTTCCCCGTGAACCAGCCGCTCGACTGCTACAGCAACGACCTCGTCTTCACCGGGAAGGACTCCTTCGCCACCATCCAGTTCTCCGACGGCGGGAAGATCACGCTCCACCCGATGAGCCTGATCTCCCTCTCCAAGGGCCAGGTCTCCCTCAGCAGCGGGACCATCGAGGTCGACCTCAAGAAGGGGTCTCCGCTGAGCGTCGAGAGCTTCGGGGAGACCTTCAAGCTCGAGGAGAACACGAAGCTCAAGCTCGAGAACACTGAGACCGTCAAGCGGATCGTCCCCCTCGCCGGCACGAGCCCCGCGCTCGAGAAGGACGCCCGGTTCAGGGACTTCCTGAAGCCCCAGACCCTCACCATCGCCACCCCCGCCAGTGGCCAGCAGGTGCCGAAGTTCAACGGCAAGAGCATCATCTTCAACTGGAAGGCCTCCCAGCCCCTCAAGAACGATTTCTACAAGCTCGAGTTCTCCACCTCCAAGGACTTCGCGAGCCTCCTCCACTCCGTGGAGACGACCTCCACGACGGCCCTCGTCCCGTCGGCCAAGCTCCCGGTGGGCCTCATCCACTGGCGGGTCGGCACGGTGAAGGGGAAGGTGGGGAGCGAGTCCTCCTTCTACCACTCCGACAAGTTCCGCATCGACCGGCTCCACCCGACGGACCGCGCGGAGTACCCGCTCAAGGAAGTCCTCGCCAAGGGGCTCCTCTTCGAGTGGACCAACCCGCTGAAGTCTCCGCAGCGGATCCAGATCTCGCGGACCCGGGACTTCTCCGAGGTCATCCAGCAGGGGGACCTCACCGGCGTGCAGAAGGTGCTCAAGTTCGAGCTCGAGGGCGAGTTCTTCTGGCGCGTCGGCTACGTCCTCGAGGGCGACTCGATCCACTGGTCGGAGGCCGGGGCCTTCGCCATCAAGCCCGACGTCGTCGTCGCGCCGCTGGAGATCGTCGACCTCCCGCCGGTGCTCGACTTCGCCGCCCGGGAGTCCTACCTCGTGAAGGTGCGGGACCTGAACAACTGCGACCAGTTCGAGTTCGTCCTCACCCGCGGCGACAAGGTCGTCTTCAAGACCCTCTCCCGGTCCTCCGAGCTCAAGGTCAACAAGCTCCGGGACGGCCAGTACAACCTCACGGTCATCGGGAAGCAGAAGGACAGGTACCTCACCAAACCCCTCATCACCTTCTTCACCGTGACGACCTCTCCGCCGCTCGAGGCGCCGAAGATCAAGAAGAAGAAGGTGAAGCTCTTCGTGAAGCTCCTCCGGAGGGCCCTGGGCCTCCTCCTCCCGGCCGCCCACGCCGCGGAGAAGTTCTACCCCCTCGAGTGGGAAGCCGTGGAGGGCGCGACCTACGAAGTGGAGATCACCTACTCCTCGAAGAAGAAGCCCTACCTGAAGAAGGAGACGAAGACGAACTCCTTCCGGTTCGTGGTCCCGGGGCTCCAGACCTACTACTGGCGGGTGCGCGCGAAGAAAGACTCGAAGTGGAGCCCCTGGTCCGACTACTCCGTGGTCGAGGCGGAGGACAAGATCAAGCGGGTGGTCCCGCCCCTCATGGAGAGCCCCGGGGACGGGGCGACCGTGGACATCAAGGAAGAAGACCCGAGCATCGTCTTCAAGTGGCAGCAGCCCGATCCGAACTTCTCCTACTTCCTCGAGCTCTCCAACCGGTCGGACGGCAAGCCCATCAAGGTCATCCCCGTCACCGGCGACAGCTACGACCTCCGCCTCGCCAAGCTCCCGAAGGAGATCTACTGGCGGGTCTACGCGAAGAGTAAGTTCGAGAACACCAGCATCAGCGCCGTCCGCTACGTCCTGCGCATCAACAAGATCAAGAAGGTCGTCGCCCCCCCGGGCCTGCTCCGGCTCACCCCGCGGGTGCTCCAGTCGGCGTCGACCTTCAGCCTCGATAAGAAGATCGCCGAACCCCTCGAGCTCGAGGAGAGCTACGGCCTCGCGGGCCAGATCGGGGAGCTCAACCTCGAGTACCTCCCGGGGCGGTGGTTCCACAAGCGCTCCTTCAACCTCCTCCTTCGCTTCTCCTCCCTCGCCGAGGGTGACAACAAGCTCAACGACATGCGGCTCGGGGCCGAGTACGGCTTCCTCTCCGACCCGGAGGCGGCGCTGGCGCACAACTTCTACCTCGGGTACTTCGTGAACTACTTCAAGATGGAGTTCGGCGAGAAGCTCGATGCGACCTTCACCCTCCCCTTCCTCTCGGCCCGCTACAACTTCCTGAAGAAGCTCTCCGAGAACTGGACCCTGGACCTCAGCCTCACCGCCCAGGTCCCGCCGTCCTCCTTCCTCCCCTCCGCGATCCTGAGGCCCGGGATCGAGTACCGGATCTCGCCGAGGTTCGGCGTGACCGTCTACGCGCTCTACGAGCGGTTCGTGGCCAAGCCGAAGATCGAAAGCAGCGACGTCGACTCCGCGGCGAGCACGGCGACGATCGAACTCCAGAATATCGCCGCGGGCGCCGGCGTCACGGTAAGTTTTTAATTCCCTTTACAGAAAGCCTCTCCGGAAGAAAAATTAATCATCTTTTTTTTCCAAGGAGAATCCATGAAGTCCTTCCTCCTCGCCTGCGTCCTCCTTCTCGCGGGCTCCGTCGGCGCCCAGGAGAAGACGGAGTTCAAGTTCGACTTCGACGAGTTCCAGATCGCCACGGCGGAGTACCCGAAGGGGCCAACGGGGATGACCCTGCTCTTCTTCCCCAAGGGCGCACACGCGGCCATCGACGTGCGAGGCGGGTCGGCGACGGTCCTCGCGTCGTCGTCGGTTGACGACATGAACAGCTGGGGCTACGTGGACGGGATCGTCCTCTCCGGAGGCTCGGCCCTGGGCCTCGAGTCCGCCACCGGCGTGATGTCGGCGATCCTCAAGCAGCGGAAGAACAACGTGCACTTCGACTCCATCCCGCTCGTCCCGGCGGCCATCGTCTACGACTTCCCGGGGCGGAAGAACTCCATCTACCCGGACAAGGACCTGGGGATCAAGGCCTTCAACAGCCTCAAGCAGAACCGCGTGATGGTTGGCCGCGCGGGGGCCGGCTCCAACGTCTCCGTCGGGAAGTACATGGACATCGCCAAGGCGGAAAGCGCGGGCCAGGGGGCGGCCTACAAGGAAGTGAGCGGGATCAAGCTCTTCGTCCTCACGGTGAACAACGCCCTGGGGGCGATCCACGACCGGGAGGGG
>SXUH01000366.1 GCA_005791855.1 Bdellovibrionales bacterium | reverse complement strand
GCCTTCGGCCACGACGTCGAGCACCAGCACGTGAAGAAGGCTTCGATGCACCACGAGCACGAAGACGGCCACCACGAGAAGCATGACCACAAGGCCCACCACCCGGACCACGTCGACGGCGCGGAGGCGACGAAGACGAAGAAGAAGTAGCTCGCGCCCCTGACTACCGGTAGAGTTTGGCGAGGACGGTCCGGCACGGATCGGTGAGGAGGTCGAGCTTCTGGTCGAGGCACGCCGGGAAACCCGCGGGGTCTTCCGACGGGTGCCGGCACCCCAGCCGCTGGATCTCGAGGAAGCAGGCGCGGGACTGGTTCACCACCAGGGCGGCCGGCGGCTCACCCTGGCCGGGCCTGTGTTCCATGTCCGCCAGGGCCACCATGCTGATCATCACGATAAGAATCAGGGACAGTCGTTTCATCTTCGGTCTTCTCCACTAAAGAAAGTTCTTTCCAATCTCGCCGATCATGTCGCCGATGGCGTAGGGGACGGAGTAGTCTCTGCTCGGGGTGTAGCTCGCGGCGTGCTTGAAGCCCAGCTTGTGGAGCCACTCGTGGAACACGTTCTGCGCGACCCCCGCGGCGGAGTACCGGTCGTAGTACTTCGTGTTCACCCAGATCCGCTTCGAGTCGGCGTAGGTGTAGCCGACGGTGTTGCTGTTCAGGTTGGTGTAGGCCTCGACCTCGGCGTCGATGGCGTGGTTCTTCACGGGCTGGAGCTTCTCCGCGCCGTCCATGATGATCTGGTAGATCTGCGAGTTCGAGTACCCGCCGTTGTCCACGTAGGTGCGCCGGCCAGCGTAGGTGTGGTTGAGCACCTGGCGCTTGAACTCCTCCGTGGCCACCACGAGCTTGATGACCTCGATGGCCCGGTTGATCTTGTCCTCGAGGGTGGGGGTGAAGTTGTAGAGCTCGAGGTTCGCGTCGAAGAGGTAGGCCTCGCTCGGCACGACGTAGTTCTCTCCGCTGATGGAGCCGGAGTCGCTGAGGTTCGCCACGGGGTCCGAGTCGTCGCTTTTGTTACAGGAGAAGACAAAAACTGACAACAGGATGACCAGCACGGATTTCGTCGTCATAGACCTTCCTGGTACCCACGCCGTCCGTCCTGGACAGCGGAAAAACTTTACTATCTCCGGATCATCTCACGGGCGGGAGGAAACTCAAACCCGGGAAATTTTTTCGACGTCGACCCGGGGGAGCTCCACGGAGAAGGTCGAGCCCCGGCGGTGGGCGCTCTCCACGTCGATCCGGCCCTTGTGGCCCTCGACGATTTGGTGGCTGATGTAGAGGCCGAGCCCCAAGCCGCTGATATTGGTGGCGTCGATGGCCCGCTCGTAGCGCTGGAAGATCCGGTCGAGGTTTTCCTGAGCGATCCCCATCCCCTGGTCCCGGACGCTGATGACCACCGACCGCGGGGAGGTGGAGACCCGGACCTCCACCGGCTTCCCCTCGCCGTACTTCAGGGCATTGGTGAGGAGGTTCGAGACCACCTGTTCCAGCCTGTATCGGTCGCCTATCACCCAGCCCTCCTCCGGGCCCCGGGTGAAGGAGCAGGCGATCTTGGAGAGCTCAAACTGCTCGGCGAAGCGGTCCACGACCTCCTCGACCAGGGCGTTCACCTCCAGCCGCTGCTTCTCCAGCACGATCCGGCCGGAGGAGAGGCGGGAGACGTCCAGCATGTCCTCGATGAGCTTGGACATGCGGTCGAGCTGCCGGTTGGAGGTGTGGATGCGCTTCTCGACCACCTTCCGCTCGAAGACCCGGTCGTCGTTCTTCTGGAACTGGCGCTCGGCCATCTGGAACTGGAGCTTCATCGAGGTCACCGGCGTCTTGAGCTCGTGGGAGCAGACGCTGATGAACTCGTCCCGCGCGCGCACGGCCTCCTTGAGCTCGGCGAGGAGCTTGTTGTTCTCCAGCGTGTACCACAGGCTCTCCCCCACCGCCCGGGCGAGCTCCTTCTCGTTCTCCGTCCACTCCCGGACCTCTTCGGCGGAGATGTCGAGCTGGGCCTCGAGCCTCCCGTCCCGGTGGAGGGGGACGGTGATGAACGAGCGGATGCCGAGGGCGAGGTGGCCCTGGGCGTGGGCGCGCGTGCG
Organism: Bdellovibrionales bacterium; assembly: GCA_005791855.1. Lineage (GTDB taxonomy): Bacteria > Bdellovibrionota > Bacteriovoracia > Bacteriovoracales > Bacteriovoracaceae > Peredibacter. The sequence goes on along the minus strand of SXUH01000366.1, from coordinate 6,690 downwards.
CGGGTCCGTCGTCACGTCCGTCACCGTCACGATCTTCCCGCTCCGCCAGTCTTCCAGGAGCTCGGGGCCGAAGGCCTTGAGGTCGTAGGTCCCCGCCAGCGACGGGAGGCCCCGGGCGTAGTCCCGCCGCACGACGGAGGTCGAGGTCTCTTCGTTGGACTCGGCGATCCAGCAGCGGGAGACGTTCAGGCGCTTGGCGAGGAGCTCGGTGGTCTTGGCGATGAGCTCCGCCTCGTCCGTGTGGGTGGCGTAGAAGCTCGTGAGGTCCGCCAGGAGCTTCTGGTCGTCCTCGTCGGACTTGCGCTCGGTGATGTCGTGGCCGATGATGATGAGGCCCTCGACGGCGTCCGCCGGCTTGAACGGAACGTACTTGAGCTCCACGTAGCTCGAGGCGCCCGACGGCGACGTGAGCCGCAGGTCCACCTGCGAGGACACGCCGGCGAAGGCCTTCTCGTAGTGGGGAAGGACGGCCTCGAACTCCTTCTTCCCGATGACCTCGGCGACGTGCTTCCCCCGGATGGCCTCGACGTCGATCCCGAAGAAGGTCTCGTAGTGCTTGTTCACGAACTGGTAGCGGAAGTCCCGGTCGACGGCGGCGATGAAGGCGGGGCTCGAGTCCATGATGAGGCGGAGCTGGAGCTCGCTCTCCTCGGCGGCCTTGCGCGCGCGGACCACCGGGGTCACGTCGTTGCCGAAGATGATGATCCCGTCGACCTGGCCCTTCTCGTAGAGCGGCTGGATCACGAAGTTGAAGTAGCGGAGGGGGACCCCGCTGCCCGCCCGGGGAGCGATCGGGACTTCGTTGGCGTAGAAGACCCGGCCCGTGCGGTAGACCTCCTTGAACTGCCGCTGGAACTCGCTCTGGGTGTGCGGCGGGAAGACCTCCTCGAACTTCTTCCCGAGGACCTCCTCCTCCGTCTTCCCGATGAGCTGCAGGTAGGTGGTGTTGGCGAGCTCGAAGACGAGCTCGGGCCCCCGGCGGATGCTGATCGCCGTCGGAGCGTCCATGAACATTTCCTTGAGCCGCCGGCGCTGCGAGTCCCGGGTCGTCTCCAGGGACCGGCGCTCCGAGATGTCGCGGATGAAGGAGTAGAAGAGAATCTTCCCCTCATTCTCCACGGGGGCGACCGTGAGCTCGACGGGGATCTTCACCCCAGAGGCGTGGAGGGCTTCGAGCTCGATGCGCTTGTTGAGGATCGGACCCACGCCGGTGGTGAGGTAGCGGACGATCCCCTTCCGGTGGCCCTCCCGGAACTCCCGGGGGATGAGGATGGGGCCGATGTCCTTCCCGAGGACCTCGTCCTTGGTCCGGCCGAAGATCTTCTCGGCCTGGGCGTTCCAGTCCACCACCGTGCTTTCCTCGTCGATCGCGACGACCGCATCGAGGGAGTTCTCTACAAGGAGCTCGCGCCAGGTCCGGGTGTTGATCGGCTCCGCCGGTGCCATGGGCGGATCTAGCTCAGGCTCAGGGCCCGCTCACCCTGGTGGTGGGCCTCGACGGGCTTTTCCAGCGTGTAGATGTTGAACGCGTGCCGGATCACGGGCTGGGCGACGTTCCGCACGGGGATCCCGCCGGGGGTCTCGCCCTTCTCCACCCCTCCGTGGGCGTGGCCGTGGAAGGCGATGTCCGCCTTGCCGTAGTCGATGGCCTCGGCGAGGTAGTAGCACCCGAGGAACGGGTAGATCTCCTTCTTCTCTCCCATGAGGGTCTGCGTGGTGGGAGAGTAGTGGAGGAGGACGATCTTGTAGTCCGTGTCCATCTCCTTGATCGTGCCCTCGAGGAGCCGCGCGTGCTGCTTCGAGTGCCGCATGAAGGCCTTCATCTCCGGCTCGCCGAAGTCCCCGCCGCAGGCGCCGACGAAGCCGCCGCCGAAGCCCTTGGCACCGGCGATCCCCACGCGGTGGCCGCCGACGGTGAGGATGACGGAGTTGCCCTCGAGCACGGTGACCCCCGCGTCCTGCAGGATCCGGGTCACGGTCTCGACCTGGTCCACATGGTAGTCGTGGTTCCCGAGCACGGCCACCACCGGAATGGGACACTTGCGCAGGTCCTCGGCGAGGACCTTCATCTCCTCCGGATGGCCCGTCTGCGTCAGGTCGCCGGCGAGGAGAAAAATGTCGGCCTTGTCCTCGAGGCCCCCGAAGTGCTGGCTCAGTCGGTTGTGTGATTTCCTATCGAAGTGTACGTCGCCCGCGGCCGCAATCCTAATCATTTGATCGCCTCGCTTCCCTCAGGTGCCTTCAGCACTCTCACGTTCACGTGGTTCTTGACGTCGCAGTTGGTGGCGATCTTCCCGATCACCTCGTCCACCGCTTCCCGCTGCTCTTCGGTGAAGACCTCCCCCTTGGCGAGCACGGAGGAGTCGGTCACGTAGACCTTGATGTCGTGCTCGGCGATGCGCTCGTCGGTGGTGAGGGCCTCCATGATCCGGCCCTTGATGTAGATCGGCGACTCGGTCACCTGTTCGGAGACGTCGTTCAGCTTGAACGTGTCCTCCCGGTAGGGATGGACCACGGGCTCGGTGACGTGGGCGGGGGCTTCGAAGAGGATGCGGTAGAGCTTCTGGATGACTTCGTTCGGGACGGCGACGTCGTTGGACTGCCCGTAGATCAGGAGCGAGAGGATCCGCCTCGGGGCGTTCTTCGCGCGCCGGAGGAGGTAGTCCCAGTCGATGTTCCCCTGCTTCAGGACCGCGAGGGCGTCGTGCCAGTGGTGCGGATTGTTCTCCTGGTGGGCGGCCGCCTTGATGATGATGAGGTCCTCCGGGCTGATGGCGTTGACGTACCTTCCGAGGTAGGGAACCCGGCGCACGTGGGCGCGGACCTCTTCGTCGAAGTAGATGTCCCCGGTGGACTTGAAGATCACGTCGACCAGGATCTCATCCTGCCAGGCCTTGTAGAGCCAGAAGGGGTCGCGCTTTTGCGTGTGGAAGCCCTTCTTCTCCAGAACCTCGAGCACCCGGTCCGCGTCGTCGGGCCTCACGAAGAGATCCACGTCGTGAGTCACCCGCGTCCGTCCGAGGCTTTTGACCGCCACTCCTCCGATGAGGGCGTAGGGGATCCCGCTTTCCTCGACGGCGTCGATGGCAGCGAACATGACCTTGTTGATCACCGGCAGTTCGGTGAGGTTGTGATCGTGGTAATCCAGACTGGCCTGGGCAAGTTCTTCCTCTCGAGTCAATTTTTTATTGAATCCCATAGGACCTCCGTAAAGAGGTCCTTCAAGTTGAGGGCCAAACTATAACGACGGTATATTGAGTCCGACCGAGGCAATGTGACCCGAACCGCGGAAGCCGATGTCCAATTTGTCTCTCCGGGCTATCTGACGCTCAGGATATTTTTTTCTTCGCGGAGAGGGGATCGCTCCCTAGCGCGCGATGCTTCTCGGAAAGTTCCACATCAAGGTGGAGGTGATTCCGCTCGAAGTCATGCTTCAGCTCTTCGATCTGATCCATCACGCTGTGGTCGATGTACTCGCACTCTAAGAGCTCGATCTTGACGTCCGTGCCGTCTCTTCTCAACGATGCGATCTTCTCTTTGATGCCGAGGAAGTTGCTGAAGGTCAGCGCGCTCTTCACGGAGAAGACCGTCGTCTTGTTCGCCACGGAAGTCTCGTATTCTGCGCTCGTGATGTCCTTGAGCTTCAGCCCGAGCCAGAGCTCGACGAGGAACTGGACCACGGCGCCGGCGAAGATCCCCACCAGGAGGTCCACCGCGAGGGTCATCACCAGAGTCACGACGAAGCCGGAGAGGTTGTCAAGGCCCACCTTCTTGGCGTGGAGGAAGTGCTTCGGGCTTCCTAGGCGACTTCCCACGAGGACGAGGATCGCCGCGAGGGCGGCGAGGGGGATGCGGGTCAGGGTGGTGGGGAAGAGGATCACGGCCGAGAGGATCACCGCCCCGTGGGTGAAGTTCGAGAGCCAGGTACGGGCGCCGTAGGTGACGTTGGCGGAGCTCCGGACGATCTCCGCGATCATCGGTAGCCCGCCCACGCTCGCGCTGAGCATGTTACACACGCCCTTAGAGAAGAGGTCCCGGTCGAGGTCGCTGCTCCGGCGCTGGGGATCGATCTTGTCCACGGCCGCGGCACTGAGGACGGTTTCGAGGGAGGCGACCATGGCGAGCGAGAGGGACGCCTTCCAGCCAGCGAAGGTGCTCATCACGGAGAAGTCCGGGGTGATGACCCAGCTGCCGAGATCGGCGGGAATGCTCAGGAGTGCCTTCTCCTCGAAGCCGAGGAACGCCGCAAGGCCCGAGCCTATGACCACCGCGACCAATGGTGCGGGGAGCCTCTTCGTGACCGGATTATCAATCCGGGGCCAGAGCACGAGGATGAGGAGAGAGAATACTCCGACGAGGAAGTTCAGTGGCTTGATGTCCAGCACCGCTTCGGGCAGTTCCGCGAAGAGCATGATGGGATTCTTCGCGTGTGGCACGTGCCCGAGGAGGAGGTGGGTCTGCTTGGCAAGGATGATCAGGCCGATCGCCGCCATCATCCCGTGGATCACGCTCACGGGGAACGCGGTTCCCTTCCTCCCGAGTTTGAGAGCTCCGAAGAGGATCTGCAGAAAGCCCGCGACCACGCTCGCCGCGAGCATTCCTCTGAAGCCGGCAAGGTTATCCCCGTGACCCAGTTCCAAGATCGCGTCCAGGACGATGACGATCAATCCCGCCGCCGGGCCGTTGATGGTAACCTGGCAGCCGCCGAGCCACGAACCGACGAGGCCTCCGACGATGGCCGCGATGAGCCCCGCCGATGCCGGAGCTCCGGATGCCAGTGCGATCCCGATTGAAAGTGGGAGGGCCACGAGGGCCACGGAGAAACCTGCACTCAGATCGACCTTGGAGAAGCTCATCTTTCTCATAAAGTTCCTTTTTATCTTTTTCGGAACATAATGCCTGAAAATGCAGTGATTTCAACATGTTAAAAGAAATTAATGTGTGTTAAAAAGGCTTAATTTTCTAAGCTGATAATTTTTCAGCGATGGGCGCAATTTTCTAAAGGATTTCTAAAATTGAAAGATCGTTCAATCCCCTCAAGAATACTCCTTCTAAACCAAGGAGTCCCAATGAACTACCAAGAGCAACTCAGTAACGTCTTCGGAAAAATCAAAGTCACATACGAGATGATAAAGAAGTCCCTCGAGCGCCAGGCGGCCCAGGATAAGAAAGAAGAGACTGGCCTCGCCCCGCGGATGGAGAAGAAAACCGCCGCGACGGAGAAGCCGCAGCCGAAGGCGCGGGCGAAGAAGGCCGTCAAAGACGTCCCAAGCGTGAACTCCAAGCAGCAGAAGATGAGGGCCTCCGGAGCGCCGGACAGTCACAAGGGCTCGGCCTACAAGGGCAAGGGATCCCTCAACACCGACGCCGCCGTCTTCAACAAAACCAACCGGGGCAAGCGCGACGGAAAATAAATTAAGTAATAGTCGTAAAATCATATATAAAGGCTCTCTTAAGAGGGCCTTTCTTTTGCCAAAAATCTGAGGCGAAAGTATTAAAAAAGTCTTCTTAATTGTGTTTCCCGCGACATGGAAACACACATTTAAAAACCCAGCCGAATCTTCACTATAATCCTTCCACTAGCGAGGTTTTATATGGAAAAGCATTTCGACTGGAAGATCACTTCGAAGTTCGGCTTCGAGGTCATCACCCTGAGCGGGAAGATCACCAAGGACGCGCGGGATCCGCTGCAGACGTGCAGGGAAGAGGTTCTGAGCAGCCGGTCCAAGACCTTCATCCTGTTCTTCAACGACGTCCCGTCCATCGACCAGACGGTCTTCCGGGACCTCACCATCCTCCAGCAGGAGATCCGGAAGAAGCGGGTCGAGCTCTACCTCGTGGGCCTTGGGAATGAACTCCGGCAGCAGCTGATCGCCAAGGGCATCGTCCGGGTCGGGGAGCTCCGCAGGTCTCTGGAAGAGGTCGTGCAGAAGTCGCGGACCCCGGCCGCCTAGTTGACGGGGATCGCCTCCGCCACCTATGATCTAGGGATGAAAAGATTCCTCTTCAAGGTCACTCACGAATCCACCGCGGCCAACGAACTGGGCCTCACCGTCCTGCGGATCTTCGCGGGCCTTTCCATGGCCCTCGCCCACGGCCTTGGGAAGCTCCCGCCCTCGGAGCCCTTCATCGCCGGCGTGGGGGACCTGGGGCTGCCGCTCCCGAACTTCATGGCGTGGCTCGCGGCCCTCACCGAGTTCTTCGGCGGGATCCTCCTGTGCGTGGGCTTCCTCACCAGGCCCGCGGCCTTCTTCCTCATCTGCACCATGGTGGTGGCGGCCTTCGGCAAGCACATCAACGACCCCTTCAAGGCCAAGGAGCTGGCGATCACCTACCTCGTGATCTACCTGGTGTTCGTCATCCGCGGCGCCGGGAAGTTTTCCGTGGACTCGCTCGTCCACGGAAAGAAAACCTCCTAGAGCAGCACCTTGATCGAATGCTCCCGCCCGTCCTGGGCCACCGGGATCCAGTCTCCGTCGATCCGCTTGCCGTCGACCTCGAGCCCCGGGGTGTGGTCGTGGGACCGGCACACGAGGATCCGGTAGACGGAGTCGTCCCGTCGGTAGGTGAGCTCGAACTCCCGCCAGCCGTGGGGGATCTTCGGCTTCACCCGGAACCGCTTGCCTTCCACCTCGAAGCCGAGGATGCTCTCCAGCGCCGCTCGGTACATCCAGCTCGCCGAACCCGTGT
>SXUH01000365.1 GCA_005791855.1 Bdellovibrionales bacterium | reverse complement strand
TGATCCTCTCTCGCCAGTTGACGGCGTCGAGCTGCCGGCAGTCGATGATCCGATTGCCCAGGAGCTTCCCTCTCATGAGGACGGAGAACCCGCCGACGTGGTACACGGGCAGGGAGAGGCCCCAGATGTCCTCAGCTCCGAGGTTGAAGTGCGCGTTCACCGCCGCGGCATTGGCCATGAGAGCATCGTAGGAGAGGGCGTATCCCTTGAGGTAGTGGCCCGTGGTCCCGGAGGAAAAGAGGATGAAATGCCTCCGCAGGTCGTGGGCCTTGAGTTCCCGGATGATCCGGGCCCCCTCCTGCTGGTACTGGGGGTGGCAGACGACCTGGACGTCTTCGGCGTCGAGCTTTAGATTGAACATAGGAGTTTCCACGGTTGCGCCAGGGTATCCTGGTAGAGTCGCCGGACGTTCATGGTGTCCGGGTTAAACCCCTCCCGGTAGCTCCCGCTGAAGAGGTCCCGCGTCTCAGAGAAGTACCCCGGAGTGACGATCCCGTGGTAGAGCTTGAGGTCTCCCGTGCCCACGAGTTCGCAGTAGCTGTGCCAGCGACCCAGGTCACCTCCGAGATAGGAGCTGAAGATCACCTTCCCCTCGACCTTCGGGTAGAACTCGCAGTTGGGCTTGTAGACGTAGAACGGGGCCGGACCCCCGTCTACAAAGTCCCGGGCAACGGGAGCGGTGAGGTCTCCCCAGTCCGTATCGTAGCTCGGGTCTTCGACGTATTCGATGAGGGGCCTGTGCTTGGCCGAGATCTCCTTCCAGAAACCTTCGAAGCCCTTCTTCGAGAAGAGCCCGTTGCAGTCCAGGCGCAGTCTGGCACCCCGGTCCAAGGCCTCGATGAATCTGTCATCCTTCGGGTCCTGGAGCTTGTACTTAACGACGGGTGCCTGGAGGTCTTCGTCGGGCGTCCAGAGCTGGTGGTTGTAGATGGTCTTGGGCTTTAGGTTCTGGTAGTCCACGTCCTTCAAGAGAAAGGCGAAGACCTTCTGGTCGTACTTGTACTTCTGGAACTTGAACTCCTGCAGGAACTGGTCGCAGTGCCGGTCCCCGAGCTCCGGGTGGGGGAAGTAGTCGGCGAAGAGCACCGTATCACCCAGGATCCCTTTGAGCAGGACCCCGTCCTTCTTTTCCATCGAACTCAAGCGGTTGGCTTTCTTAAGGGGCGTGAGTTGGTACGGACTGAAGTAGACTTTCATAGATAAAAGTAAAACTCAGAAGCAGTGAAAACACAACTAGATGAATCCCGGAAAACTTCAGTCCGAGGTTCAGGCCACTGCCGGTTTCCTGGTAGACGATCTTGGCAAGCCTCACTGCGGGGATGAGGCCCAGGTAACACACGAGGATGAGAGGGCCCGCCGTGTTGAAGAAGAAGAGTAGGGCGTAGGGCTGGAAGATGGTGAGCAGAATGAAACGCCGGTAGTCACTCACTGAGTACTTTGTGGCCAGGGTCATTTTCCCTACCACCTTGTCCTGGTCCCGGTCTCTCAGGTTATTGATGCAGATGAAGGTTGTGGCGAGGCACCCGAACATGGAGGCGAGGATGAAGGCACCGGCGTTGACCTCTAGGGCGAAGAGGTAGTACGCGCCCACGACGGAAAAGAGTCCGAAAAAGAGAAAGACGAAGAGTTCCCCGAGCCCCCGGTAGGCCAGAGACGCCTTGCCACCGGTGTACCCGTAGGTCAGGTAGAGGGAGAGGAGGCCTAGGACGAGGAAAGGAAGCCCGCCTCTTACGATGAGAGGAATCCCGCAGAGCATCCCGAGCACAACACAGGTCTTGGCCCACCTCCGGACGGTCTTGAGGTCGACCAGCCCTGAGGCGGAGACGCGGGTGGGTCCGACCCTCACCGCGTCCGCACCCTTTTCGTGGTCGATGACGTCGTTGAAGAAGTTGGTCGCGAGCTGGATGAAGAGCGCGCCGAGGACGCAGAGGAGGAGGTAGACCGGTTCACTCTCCTTGTGGGTGAACATGAAGTACACGTGGGCCACGCACGGAGGGATGACTCCGGCGAGGAGGGTCTTTGGCCTTGCGGCGAGGATGAAGTTCTTCATAGGAGTTTCTCCTCCCGGAGGCAGTCGAGGAGCGCCTCGGGGGTCTGGAAGAGTCGATGGCCCCCGCTGACGTAGCGGCCGCGGACGCCGATCGGTTCGAGGACAGTCTTCGCGAGGTCTCTGTACTTCGCGTCTTTGAGGCCCACGATCCAGGTGATCTTGTGCTTGTGTTCCTCGATGGAAGGCAGGAAGTCCGGTTGGTCCGAGAGGCGGTACCTGTCGAAGAGCTCCGCCGACTTCTCGTACCGGCCGGGGTGGAGTCCGGTGAGCGGTCGATCCTCTTGAAAGATCTCCTGCCGGTTCCAGTAATCGAGGAACGCCTCCTGGTCTAGCGTCCGCAGCTTCTCCAGCACCCCGTCTTCCCAGCTCCTCCGCGCCCGCCGAGCTTCCTCGCTCCGGAGTCCGGGGTGGGCGTTGATGAGGATCAGGGTTTTGAAACTGGCCTCCTGGGCGAGGCCCAGGGCAATCCTCCCACCCATGGAGTAGCCGATCAGGGTGTCCTCCGGCCGGACCCGGGGCCCCGGGGCTTCTTCGGAGTAGAGGTCATGGTAGAGGACGTCCTTCCCGAGGAACGAGAAGTCCTCCGGAGAGCCGAGGAATCCGTGGAAGACGTGGATCATCTCTGCCAGTCCTTCAGCAAAGCTTCGCTCTGCGGGATCGAGGGGAAGAGCTCCAGCACCCTGACCTTACCGAAGTCGGAGAGCTCTTCCCCGTAGGTCAGGTTAAAGCCCCGACAGATGGATCCGAACTCCACGCCGTGCTCGAGGACGATGCGCTTGTCGAGCCGGAGCAGATCGAAGATCCGACCGCCCTTGTTATTGAGGATGACGAGCCGGAGGTTCTCCGGCATCTCCCGGAGGGAAGAGAGGTCGTACAGGGTCGTGATGTCTCCCAGGATGCAGGTCACCGGTGTTTTCGACCCCTGGGCCAGACCGATGGCGGTGGCCAGTTGCCCGTCGATGCCGTTGACCCCGCGGTTGCCGTGGACGATGAAGTTCTTCCTCTGCACCAGCTCGAAGTTCCGGATCACCAGCGAATTCCCGAGGTACACGAAGCCCTGCTCCGGTAACCTGTCGTGGAGGGCCCTCATGAGACTGACCTCCGCCTCCGGGTACCTCGCGCAGAGCTCGGCGAGGAGGCCCTCGGTGTCGTCGCTGATCGGCTCCCAGGTTCGGGACCGGAGCATCTCCCACCAGGCAGCGGATTGGTGGAGGTCTCTCGAGGAATAGGTCGAAACCTTTCCATAGGAGAGGGCCGCGAGCTTCCGGGAGTCGAAGTGGAACGCCGGAAGACACTTCTTCTCGAGGAGGCGCCAGATCTTGGAGAGAGGGGTGTGCCCGATCCGAACGACCGAGTCGAACTCCCCCCGGTTGAAGAGCTCGACGAGTTTCTTTTCCGTACGAATGCTCGAGAGGTCCCGCCCGCCGCTCAAGGATTCCGCGTAGAACGGGACGCCGAGCCGACGGACTTCCTCGATCAGAGGCCTCATGGAGAAGTTCTCGTGGGAGAACAAGAAGAGCGGTCGGCGCGAACCGCGGAGGAACTCTTCGAAGTCCGAGAGGTCCGAGGTGTGGGCCGTGTCCAGCTCGTGCGCGGTCGTGTCGTCGACTAGGACGTTGATGTGGACCGGGAAGGCGAGGCCCTCGAGGCTCAGCTCGGCGAGCTTCGAGAGGTCAACCTCGACGTAGGAACCCCGGGCGCCGGCGGTGAGCGCCTCGTGATCGATGGTCTGGGGAGAGCCGGTGTGGTGGAGCTTCTTCGGCCGGTCCCCGGAGATCAGAACCAGGGGGAGCTTTGAGAATTTTGCCTCGAGGAGGGCCGGGATGCATTCCGCGACGGCGGTTCCGGAGGTGGTACACACGGCCACCGGAAGCTCCGAGACCTTACAGAGCCCCAGGGCCTTGAAGCTCGCCATCCGTTCGTCGTACTCGAACGCGAGGTCGAAGCCCTCGAGGAGGCCCAGGAGGTCGTGGTTCCTCGCGCCCGTGCAGAAGTAGACTTTCCGGAAGTTGAGTCTCATAGGTAGTGGGACCGGATGGTCTGGCGCTTGAGGTGGATCTCGGCGAGCTCGCGCTCGAGCGTGGACGCCGGGACGACCCCGCCGCCGCTCTCGATGAAGAACCCGCCGTCGTCCCACTGGACGTTCCGGATGGAAACGAGGAACTGGTTGAGCACGTCTCCGGTGACGCCGAAGGCGGACCCGAAGTACCGGGTTCCGTACCGTCGATGGTAGGCCGTGGATTTAAGAAACCCGAGGCTCTGCTGTTGCGGATAGCCTCCGAGGGCCGCGGTCGGGGAGAGGCGACCCACGAGGTCGTTCAGGCTCACCTCCGAGCGGAGCTTCGCTCGGATCGGAGTCCTGAGGTGGATGAGGTTCTTGAACTCCAGGAGCCCGGTCTCCCCCTGGGAGACTTCCTGTGAAACCGGCCCGAGCTTCTCCGCGATGTCCCGGATGACGAGCTCGTGCTCGTGCCGGTCCTTCTGGGACGCGAGGAGCTCTTGCTCCTGCCCGAGCTTGGCCGTTCCGGCGAGGGCGACGGAGGAGAGGTCGTTACCTTTGAGCGTGAAGAGAAGCTCCGGCGAACTCCCCACCACCCCGTAGGACCCCGACCAGAAGCCGTAGGGCGAACCGGTGCCGAACTCGAAGGCCCGCTTCACGAGCTGCCGCCGGGTGGCCGGATCATTGCTGAGCTCGTAGGCTTCCCGGGAAACCAGGACCACTTTTTGCAGCTTCTCGTCGAAGGCCTGCTTCAACTGCTCGAAGTCCCGGCGGTACAGCTCGTCGGCGGTGCCGGTGGGAGTCGCCGCGAGCTTCACCGAAGGCCAGGTCTTCGCGAGGGCCTGGAACTCGGTCCGGCGCGCGAGGTAGGTCTCTTCCGGTTGGTAGCAGAGGTACTGGCTGGAGTAGAAGTCCTTCAGCACGAAGGCCGTCTTCGATCCTCTGGAAAAGGAAGCCGTGGGAGTGACCGTGCCGCCCTTGCCGATGGCCACGAGGTCCTGTTCGAAGTCGACGTAGAAGGCCCCGAGGGCCCAGAACTCCGAATCGATGAAGCGCTCTAGTCCGGAGGCTGACTCGGCCATCAGTACATCCAAGGAAACTTCTCGAACTCCGCGTCTCTCTTCTCGAGGAAGGCGTTCCGCCCCTCGACGGCTTCTTCCGTACCGTAGGCGAGCCGGGTGGCCTCGCCGGCGTAGATCTGCTGGCCGATGAGGCCGTCGTCGATGAGGTTGAAGCCGAACTTGAGCATCTTGATCGCCGTCGGAGACTTCGAGCAGATGGTCTTGGCCCAGAGGAGGGCTTCCTTCTCGAGGTCGGCGTGCGGGACGACCTTGTTCACCATCCCCATCTCGTAGGCTTCCTGGGCGCTGTAGTTGAACCCGAGGAAGAAGATCTCCCGGGCCCGCTTCTGACCGATCTGCCGGGCGAGGTAGGCGGACCCGAAGCCGCCGTCGAAGCTCGCCACGTCGGGATCGGTCTGGCGGAACACGGCGTGCTCCTTAGATGCGATGGTCATGTCACACACCACGTGGAGGGAATGGCCCCCGCCGACGGCGTATCCGGGGACCACGGCGATCACGACCTTCGGCATGAAGCGGATGAGCCGCTGGACCTCGAGGATGTGGAGCCGGCCGTGGGCCGGCGGCAGGGCGCTTTTTTGTTCCGAGTACTCGTAGCCGGTGCGGCCCCGGACGTTCTGGTCCCCGCCGGAGCTGAAGGCCCAGCCGCCGTCTTTAGAGGAGGGACCGTTGCCGGTGAGGATGATCACGCCGACGTCGTTCTGGCGGTGCGACCACTCCAGAGCGGTCAGGAGCTCGTCGACGGTCTGGGGCCTGAAGGCGTTTCGGATGTCCGGACGGTTGAAGGCGATGCGGACGGCGCCGGTGTGCTTGGCTTTATGGAATGTGATGTCGTCGAACTTGTAGTCTGTGACCTCGGTCCACTGTTCGGCGTCGAAGATCGGAGAAATCATGGGATCAGTCCTTGGCAAAGTAGATGTACGCGATTCCGCCGAAGACCGGGATGGAACCGTAGGTTTTGAAGTTCGTGTTCCGCCGGAAGATCTCGAGGAACTTCTGGTCACTCGGGAACTTCTCCGAAGAGGCGATGAGGTACTCGTAGGCGTCCCCGCGCTTGGAGATCAGGCCGAAGAGGGGGACGTAGAGCCGGAGGAGGCTGAAGTAGAGGCGGGAGAAGAGCTTGCTCTTCGGCTGGCCGAACTCCAGGATGTAGACCGCCTTGGAAACCCGGCCCAGTTCACTCAACCCCTTGTCGAGGTTCTCCACGTTCCGGATCCCGAAGGAGATGCTGGAGACGTCGAAGGCCTTGTCGGGGAAGGGGAGGTTCATGATGTCGGCGACGCGGAAGCTCACCTTCTGGCTCGCCGTCTTCGCCCGCTCGAGGGCGTGGTCGATCATCTTCTCGGAGAAGTCGATCCCCACCACTTCGCCGGGGATCCCGGCCTTGAGCTGGAAGGCGATGTCGCCGGTGCCGGTGGCGCAGTCCAGAGCGGTCCCGGGCCTTTGTGCGAGGATCCGCTTAACGAAGCTTCTCTTCCACAACCGGTGGGTCCCCACCGACAGCACGTCATTGAGGAGATCGTACTTATGGGAGATGTCGTTGAACATGACTCTGACGAAATCAGCTTTACTCATGGGGTTCCTTGCCTAGACCTTAAGTTTCTTATCGAAGATCGGCGCGAGCTTCTGGAGCTTCGCCACCAGGTCGTTGAACTGCTCAAGGGAGAGCGCCTGCTGGCCATCGGAGAGGGCCTGGGCGGGGTTCGGGTGCACCTCGACGATGAGCCCATCCGCGCCCGCCGCGACCGCTGCCAGGGCCGCGTCGATGACGTAGGGAGTGAGACCCATGCTGTGGGACGGGTCGACGAAGACCTTGAACGGAGTGGTCTTTTTCAGGTAGATCACACTCCCCAGATCCAGGAGGTTTCTGAGCTTCGTATCGAAGGAGCGCACTCCTCTTTCACAGAGGACGATGTTCTTCTCTCCGAGATCGGCGAGGTATTCCGCAGCACCTAACCATTCCGAGATGGTGGCGCTGAAGGCGCGCTTCAAGATCACAGGCTTTTTAAACGCGGCGACGGCCTTCAGGAGTTCGTAGTTGTACATGTTCCTTGCGCCGATCTGGAATACGGAAGTGATGGGGAGGAGTAACTCGATCTGACGCGGATCCGTAACTTCGGTAACGAAATGGAAGGGGGCCTCGTCTTGAAGTTTTCTTATGAGGTCGAATCCACCATCGCCCAGACCCTGGAACGAGTTCTTGTTGGTGCGCATTTTAAAGATCCCGCCGCGGATCAAACTTGGCTTATTGACGCCCGTCAAGATGGCCCGCATTTGCATTTCAGATTCAACGGCACAGGGACCTGAAATCAGGGTCAATTCATGGGGATCAGCAAAGAGGTCGAGGGTATCTTTCATAAGTGGTTCTTGGTTAATTTATGTACCCAACTTTTATCTGATTCTGCGGTTATTGGGAAGAGCATTAAAGGTGTTTTTGTCTAGACAAGAGGGGTGGTCTTTTATAATCAACCTAAACCACTATTTTAAAAGAAGAAATCATGCCTTTCCCTGTGTCTTGTTACATCGGACTCGTCCACGGTCCCATCCGCTCAAAGGATGGCCAGGAGATCACAACATCCGTTACCAACTTGGACATCCATGACATCGCCCGGACTGCTCGGACATTTGGGTTTAAACGATATTTTTTGATCACACCGATTAAAAATCAGCAGGAAATGGTTAAGAGAATTTTGGGATTCTGGGAGTCCGATTCTGGACTGATTTACAATCCTGACCGTAAAAACGCCTTAGCAGAAGCCGAGGTGATTGATTCTATTGAAATGGCCATTGCTCAGATCACAGAAATTGAAGGTAAGGCACCTTGCGTCGTGGTAACCGGAGCAAACTTTCAAAACTACGATGGAAAAGAAAAAGATCTGCTGCAGAAGATTAAACTTGACGGCAAGCCTATGTTCTTGTTATTTGGTACAGGATGGGGATTAACTGCTCCGGTTGTTGAACAGGCCGATTTTCGGCTAGAGCCTATCTTTGGCATAGCAGATGACGGATATAATCATCTGTCTGTTCGTTCAGCAGTCGCAATCTATTGTGACCGACTGGCCAGGAGCCTCTGAACCCTTAACTTGATTGCATGCATACTTGCATGCAGTTTTTTCCTTCCCTCTGGCCACATGTTGCGCGAATGGAAGATTTGTTTTGAGAGGATGTTATGAATTTGATCGATGTTGTTGAAAAGAAGTACGCCAACCCGAATGCGACGAAGTTCCCTGAGTTCAAAACAGGTGACACGATCGAAGTCGCCGTTCGAATCAAAGAAGGCGAGAAGACACGAGTTCAGGTGTACCAGGGGACATGCATTTCCATGAAGAACCCGGGACAGATGAATGGCCACTTCCGCGTTCGGAAGATCTCCGACGGCGTGGGTGTTGAACGAGTCTTCCCCTTCCACTCTCCGGCCGTTGAAGGTGTGACGATCATTACCAAAGGTAAGTCTCGTCGTGCCAAGCACTTCTACCTGAGAGAGAGAACCGGGAAGTCCGCTCGCGTAGCGATTGATTACTCTCGATAGTCAAAAACGTTTTCAAGAAAAGGGCCCTTTTAAGGGCCCTTTTTTTTATTCACAGGATGTGATGTATGCCGACGAAGTACTTCGTACCGAGGCGAGGAGCCGAGAGTCGGCGTACTTTCTTTTGAAGGAGATTACAAAATGAAATACCTACTCGCGCTGCTCATGCTCGCCCAGGCCGCCGCCGCTCAGGAACTTCCGTCGATGGTGAAGCCCTTTCCTTCGGAAGACTCTTCGAACGTTCCCACGGTAGCGCCGAAGGCGAATTCCGAGATCGAAGCGACCGTGAAGGAGGCCGGGAGGGTGGATGAGACCGCCGCCGGCGTCGCTGATCCGGCCCCCACGAGCACCGGCTCCGGAGCGGGGCCCTTCCTCCGGTCGACCAAGCAGAAGCGCGACCACTCCACCGGCACGGTCCTGGTCGGGTACCAGCTCATCACCTCCTGGCTCCCGTCGAAGAAGACCGTTTCCTACACGCACATCTTCAATGAGAACTGGTCGGTGGAACTGGAGTACGCCTGGTCCAGCCTGAGCGACCCGGTCCCGGGGGTCGAGCTCGGGGAGATCTCCGAGAAGCGGTTCACCCTCGCGGCCCGCCGGTACTTCGGTAACTCCTTCCACGTCCTCGTCGGACCCTACTATAACAAGTTCGACGCCGAACTCGGAGGGTCGATCCTGAACAACGTGAGCAACACCTCCGACGTGGGCTTCAAGGTCGAGGGCCTGGGACTTGCCACGGGGGTGGGGAACCGCTGGCAATGGAAGAGCGGCTTCACCCTCGGTGTGGACTGGGCGAGGATCAACATCCCGCTGGTCGAGACGAAGGTGGAGGACCGGGTCCTCGGGAGCATCTCCGACAGCGGTGATCGGGGAGACGTGAGGGACGTGATCTCCGCCTTCAACAACATCCCGACATTCGTTCTCTTCGGCGTGAATCTCGGCTACACTTTCTAGGTATGATCGAGCTCAAACTCATTAAGAATTTTCCCTGCGAGCTCCTCGCGGTGGACGAGGTCGGCCGGGGCCCTCTGGGCGGGCCCGTGGTCATCGGCGCGGTCAAGGTCTGGATCGAAGACGAGGCCTGCCTCCGGGCCCTGTTGAAGTTCCTCAAACCCAAGGGCATCAAGGATTCGAAGAAGCTCACCACCGAGGAGCGGCTCAAGGTCCTAAGGAAGCTCGGCATCCGCGAGCTCATCCCGTACCGGGAGCAGGGGAGTCTCGACTGCAAGGGCATCTCCGTGAGCTACGTCACCTGGGAGATGTGCCACGAGACGATCGACCGGGAGAACATCCTGGCCGCGAGCCTGCGAGGCATGCGGGAGGCGGCGACCTTCCTTTCGCTTGCGCAAAAGAAGCAAACCACCATCCTCATCGATGGCCACCTGAAGCTCCGCTGGGGTAGGAAGAAGTCGCCGTGGACCGAGATCCCGCTCGTCAAGGGGGATTCGAAGTCGCTGCTCATTGGCCTTGCGTCCATCATCGCCAAGGAGAAGCGCGACTCGTTCATGCGGCGGATGCACGACCTCTACCCGCAGTACGGATTCGACAGTAACTATGGCTACCCAACCAGAGAACACAAGAAGGCGATCCGGGAGTTCGGCCCGTGTCCCATCCACCGGAAGACCTTCAACGGCGTCAAGGAATGCCTCGGGGTACGACCTTGAGGTGAAGGCTTCGCGGCTCTTCCACGGCACCGCTCTCCCAGTCCTCGTCTCCAGCCAGCTCCTCCGGTCGCGGAACCTGGGTCAGCTCGATCTCCTGCGGCTCGCCCGGGACCGTGACGGCTGGATCCTCGAGGTCACCGAGGTGAAGAGTTCGACCACCGGAACCGAAGCCCTCGAGCGGGGACAGAAGAAGAGGATCCACCACTCCATGCGGTTTCTCGCGGCCCTCTTCGGAGCGCGGACAAGGCTTACCGGTCTGGTCGGATAACACTTTGTTTTGCAAAAAGTGCAAACATTCATTACCCTAGAATCATGAGAAAATACCTTGTCGCGCTTTTCATCGCCGTCTTCACCCTCGCTGCCCTGAAGCCAAACGAAGCCAGAGCAGAGCTGCCGGTGAAGGCCCGTGCCTTCCTCACCATGGTGGGCTACGGGACGGCCGGGGGAGCGCTCCTCGGCGTGGCCTCCATGGCCTTCGGCGGATCCACCAGAGCGGTGGCCCAGGGTGCGTCCCTCGGGCTCTACTCCGGGATCCTCTTCGGAACCTACATCCTCGCGTCCCACCACCAGCGGCGGGGAAGCTACGAAGACGATTCGTCGGTGTACAAGGAATCCTCGGACCTCTACGGCGACGAGTACCAGGACGACGAAGGGGGCTCGAAGGACGAGGACGAGGACACCCGCGGCGGGTTCTTCGACCGGTTCCAGGTGCTCCAGGAGAAGTTCCACAACCAGTCGTTCACGCTGAAGTCAGAAAGACAAAGAGGAGGTCGGATGCCTCCTCTTCACATAAATCTCTTCCAGATGAATTTCTAGTTCTCGAAGGTCTGCGCGCGGTTCCCGAACCGGGTGTTGAGGTTCTCCGTGTCGTCGTTGTCGAAGTCCATGAGCTCGGCCACGTAGTCCGCTTCGTTGAGGGAGTAGAGCTTGAAGATCTTCAGGAACTCCGGCTTCACGTTGGAGAGGCGCACGTTGGACCTCCGGCCTTCCTTGAGGGCCTTCACGGTCTCCACGAAGTGGCCGATCCCGGAGGCGCCGACGAAGTCGATGGCCGCCAGGTTGATGGTGATCTTGGCATGCGGGTTCGCGTTAGCGATGTTCTGCAGCTCATTTCTGAGCGGGAGGCTGTGATCGTAGTTCAAATCCCCTTCCATATGAACGATAATATTTCCATTGGCGTCGCGGTGAACGTTGGCCTTCATACTCATGGGGGTCTTCTCCTTGGTGTTTGCCCTGCCAGACCATGTTAACATGAGACCAGAAAGGGGTTTAGTGTGGGGAAAATAATTCTGTTGAACACTCCGATCGGTAACCTCGGCGACCTAACTCCGCGGGTGCTCGAGGCCCTGACCACCGGGAGCCTCTTCGCGGTGGAGGACACTCGGGTATTCAAGGACCTCCTCGGGCACCTGGGGATCGGCGTCTCGGGGAAGAAGATCCTCTCGCTGCACGACCAGTCCGAGCCGGGCCAGGTGGGACGGCTCCTCGAGCTCGCCGAGTCCAGCGACCTCCACGTCGCCTCGGAGGCGGGGAGCCCCATCGTCTCCGATCCCGCCTTCCCCCTGGTCGTCGAAGCGCAGAAACGGGGCCTTAAGATCGAGTCGTACTCCGGCGTCTCGGCCCCCATCATGGCCCTCGAGCTCTCGGGCCTGCCCCCGATCCCGTTCCAGTTCCACGGCTTCCTGCCGCGGGAGTCCGGCAAGCGAGGGAAGATCTTCGAGGAGGCCGGCTACGGAACGCACATCTTCTTCGAAGCTCCCACGCGGATCGACGAGACCTTGGATGAGCTCTCGGAGCTCCTCCCCGAGGTCGAGGTGGCGGTGATGCGAGAGCTCTCGAAGAAGTTCGAGCAGGCCCTGCGGTTCCGCGCCCGGGACTGGAAGGAGAGGAAGAAGGAAGTGACCCTGAAGGGCGAGTTCGTGCTCCTCCTCCACAAGCCGGAGAAGCGGGGGGCGGCGAGCGGGGAGCACCGGCAGCTCGCCCAGGAGATCCTGGAGACGGGGGCCTCCCCGAAGCAGGTGGCGAAGCTTTTGAGCCTCATTCTTGAGCGCCCGACTAAGGAAATCTATTCGCTTCTTAATCGGCAAAATAGAGATTAGTTTGAAAGAATTCCGGATCGCCTTACAATAGGAGAATGAAGGTTCAAGTTCTCGGTGGACACGGTGGCCTCGCCAAGGGGTACACGACCACGTCTTTTCTCATCGACGATAGGCTGCTGCTCGACGCGGGAGCCGCGGCGTCGACCCTGCCCATCGAGGGGCAGATCCGGATCGAGAACATCCTCGTCTCCCACTGCCACATGGACCACATCAAGGACCTGGCGTTTTTGAGCGACAACTGCTTCGGCCTCCGGGCCAGGCCCTTCGAGGTCTTCACCCACCAGACGGTGAAGAAGGCCATCAAGGACCACCTCCTCAACGACGTGGTCTGGCCCGACTTCACCGTGCTCCCGAACGCCGCGAACCCCACCATGGTCATCAACGCCATCGAGGCGGAGAAGGAGTTCGAGCTCGGGGACTACAAGATCCTCCCGGTGAAGGTCCACCACCCCCTGGACGCCATGGGGTTCATCATCGAGCGGAGCGGGGCTTCGCTGCTCTTCACCTGCGACACCGGGCCCACCGAGCGGATCTGGGAGTTCGCCCGGAAGGTGAAGAACCTCAAGGCTATCTTCACCGAGGTGAGCTTCCCCAATGAGATGCAGAAGGTGGCCGACCTCTCGGACCATCACACGCCGGACTCGATGCGGGCGGAGATCACGAAGATGCCGAAGGACGTTCCCATCATCCTGACCCACCTGAAGCCGAACTACAAGGGCATCATCGTCGAGCAGCTCGCGGCCCAGAAGAATCCGCGGATCCGGATCCTGAACGCCGACGGAGACGTCTTCACCTTCTGATCATCTCACGCCGTTGAGGATGAAGCCGCCGGTCGGCATGATCGGCCTCGGAGGCTGGGGAGGCAGGCCAATCTGTGGTACCACCACGGGCTGCTTCGGAGCTTCGAGCTTCGGGACGACTTCGCAGGCTTCCTTCCCGACATTCGCCTTCTTCGTCTCGTCGTAGAGCTGGGCGCAGATCTTGTACGGTTCCTTGGCCCGCTCGACGGTCCTCTCGTCTTCCTTCCCCCCCTCGGCCTTCGGGAGCTCCGTCGGGACTTCCTTCTCCTCGTAGGTCGGGGCCGCGGGCTTACTCTCCAGAGAAGACGTTTCTTTTTCCGTCTTCACCGTGACCTTCTTTGTCCAGGTGATGATGAGGCGACCCTGCTCGGTGGTGACGGCCTGGTAGGTCTTGGTCTTCTCGGCACTCTTCTCGGTGATGTCCTTGAGCTTGATGGTGGGCCCGCCGGCCTCTTCTCCGAGCTTGACCTCGACGCAGTTGCTTTCGTGCTTCTCTTGGTCCTTCTCCAGCCGCGCGCAGATTTCAACCGGCTGGTCTGTCTTCTTCTCGAGGTGCTTCTTGGGTTCAGTGGGAGTGAAGTCGCTCTCCGTGAACTCCGGCTTCTTTTCTTCAGTGGGAGTGGTCGGGCTAGACGGTTCGGGTTTCTTGTCGTCGGTCGGGGTGTTCTCCGCCTCCGGCTTCGGATCCTCGACCTTCACCGGGACCTTCTTGTACCACTTCAGGGTCCACCCTTCGTCGTTCTCCAAGGTCGCGGTGATCTCGACCTCTGCCCCGAGGTCGTTGGGGACGAGTTCGACCTTAGGCGTTTTGTCGTCTTCTGAAGTTTCGTCCTTTTTATTCGGATCGGTCGGAGTAGGAGTCGGGGTGTTCGATTGAGGCACGACGCGAGGCCTCGTACCGAGTTGGGTCTGTGGCTGAGGAGGAACGTTGCCTGTGCCGTCTTGGATCTTCAAGCCTTCAGTGTTGCCGTCTTTGTTGCCTTCGTTGGTGCCGTCTTTGTTACCTTCGTTAGTGCCGTCTTTGTTACCTTCGTTGGTGCCGTCTTTGTTACCTTCGTTAGTGCCG
>SXUH01000364.1 GCA_005791855.1 Bdellovibrionales bacterium | reverse complement strand
CTGCTCTACTGGGAAGAGGAGCTGCGCACGGTCTCCCACCGGACCTACACCGAGGCGAGCCTCGTCGAGAAGGCCGGGCCGGACTCGATCTTCAACGAACGGGAGACGGACAAGTCCGACGAGTGGCAGATGGTCGGCTCGGTGCTCGAGGCCGGGCCCGCGACCGGGATCGTCCTCGAGGTGAGAAACGCCTTCAACCAGGGCGACGAGCTGGAGATCCTTCCGTTTAAGGGACGGGCGATCAAGGTCCGGGCCCTCGAGATCATGGACCTCCTGCTGAGACCCCTGGAGCGGACCAAGCCCTCGACCCTCGTGCGGCTCCCGTACGTCGAGGGTGTCCAGCGGCAGTTCCTCATCCGGCAACGGGTGAGGCAAGGATGAAACTCACAAGCTACGCCCGCACCCTCCACGACCTCGGCAGCCTCAGAGCACAGAACTTCGAAGAGGTCATCCTCGAACCGAGGACCCTCGCGCGCTTCGGCAAGCTCTCGGCCAGCGAGTTCCTAAGCCTCGCAGGCCGGGCCCGTGAGCTCGGGCTGCGGGTCCTCCTGGAGTGGGACATCCTCATGACCCAGGACGTGTTCGCGCAGAAGGTGAGCGAGATCGAACCGTACCTCGAGGCTTCGGACGCGGTCCGGGTCCAGGACCCGGGGGCCCTCGAGTGGGTCCTCCGCAACACGGAGAAGCCCGTCCAGTTCATCGCCGAGAACGGGAACCACAACCTCAAGGGGATCCTCGGGTGGATCGACTACGCCCGGGAGAGGATGGAGCGGATCGTCCTCTCCATCGAACTCTCGAGAGCGACGATCGAAGCCTACCTCAAGGAGATCGCCATCCCCTGCGAACTCCTGGGCCTCGGACGGATCCTCCTGTTCTACACGCCCCGCTCTCTGCTCTCCGCCCTCCCCGGGGAGAAGGTCTCCGTCAACGGCGAGATCGCCGCCGTCGGGGAGAGTGAGGAATCTCCACACAAGGGCTTCCCGGTGGTGGAGAACCAGCACGGGACCTTCATGTTCCACATCAAGGAGTTCTGCCTCCTGGACTACGCCCGGGACCTCGACCGAATGGGCCTCGGGTTCTTCCGCGTGGACCTGCGGTGGGGATCGCTCCAGGACCTCGGAGAAATCCGGGGCCTCGTCTCGACCTTCGAGCTTTCGCGGTTCGAGGACTTCAAGGCCCGGTACCCGCAGGACCTCATGCGCGGGTTCTACCTGGTGAACAAGACCGACGTGCTCTTCCCGAAGCTCAAGAACAACCGGCTGCAGAGGAGGGAAGGGGACTACGTCGGAGAGGTCCTCGAAGCGGTGAAGGGCTCGCACCTGGCCATCATGGTTAAAAACGAGCGGGGCCTTCGGAGGTCCGATCGCCTGAGGATCCTCCACCCCGAGGGCAGGACCTTCGAGGTCGACATCTTCACCCTGCGGAACCTCGCCCTGGAAGAGGTGGAGGGCCTCGGGTCGGAGCAGCTTGCCCTGATCCAGTTCGTCGGCGGTGTCTGGACGAAGTCCCAGGTCTTCTACCTGACCTAACCTGCCGCCGGAGAAGTCCTAGCGCAGCCTCAGCACCATGTGCGTGTCATCGATGCTCTTCCCGTAGACCCGGAAGAGGTCCCTGGTGGTCCCCACCGCGCGGAAGCCGAACTTGGTGTAGAGGGCCTTGGCCGGGAGGTTGTTCTCGAAGACGTTGAGGGAGATCCAGTCAAGCGACGGCCGCTCTCTTGCCCAGGAGATGGCTTCGGAGATGAGCTTCGAGCCCCAGCCCTGTCTTCTGATCGACCGCTCGAGGCCCATCATCAGTAAGCAGCGGTGGAGGGCGGTGGCCAGCGCGGGCTGGTTCACCAGTGCGAGTTCGCCGTACACTTCCTCCTCGTCGGTCACGATCCAGCTCCGCAGCCAGCCCGGTTCCGTCACCGGTTTCTGGAGGAGTTCGGTGAACTGCCGCTGGTCGGATTCCTGGGCGACGTAGTCCGTCTCGAAGGGCCTGAAGATCGGGTCCCCGTCCTTCCCATTTTCCTTCGAGTGCCGAACCCGGTGCCGCACGAGCATGGGGACGTCGGCGAGCTCCACGGGTCTAAGGTGCATCGGCCCTCTCCCAGACAAAGAAGGTCACCGCGAGGCCCCCGTTCCGAAGGTCGATCTTCGAACGTAACCGGTAGCCCTCGGGATCGGAGAAGAGGTCGGCCATGTCCTTCGGGAGCACCCAGGCGAAGCGCAGGGGCGCGTCCACCGTGAGGTACTTCTCCCACGCGGCCCTGAGGAAGCTTCCCTTCTTCCCGTCGATCTTGATCCGCTCGCCGTAGGGCGGGTTGCAGATCATCACCATCTCGCCGTCCACCGAGATCCGGGTCTTCGTCGTGTCGGCGAACTTCAGCGAAACCGGGAGCTCTCTCACCTCCGGAGCGACCTTGGCGAGGAGCTCTTCGTTGACGTCGAAGCCGACGGCTTCCTTGATCGGGAAGGGCGGGAGGTCCAGCTGCACCTTCCTCACCAGCCGCCCCTTGTAGAATGGCGCCGATTCGAAGGCGAAGGGCCGCAGGTGCAGGGGCCTGTGGTAGGTGAGGGCTTCGGTGAGGAAGGTGCCGGAGCCGCACATCGGGTCCACGAGTGTGACCTCCCGGTCGATCCCGGAGAAAAGTTCGCTCAGGAAGGCCGCCGCGAAGTTCTCCCGGAGCGGAGCTTCGCCTTTGATCTTCTGGAGCCCGCGCTTGTAGAGCGACTCGCCCGTGACGTCCAGGCTCAGGGTCAGGAGGTCGTCGATGATCCGCACGTAGAACGTCTGCGGGGGGAAGCTCTTCTTCTCGAAGTCGCGGCTCAGGGGTTGCTTCCGCATGGCTTCGGCGAGGCCCTCCTTCAGGGTCTCTTCGATCCTCCCGGTGTGGCCAAGCCTGCTCCTCGCGCACTTGATCTCCCAGGTCGGCTCCGGGTGGGAGAGGTACCTGTTCCAGGAGAAGCCTGCGACCTTCGCGTAGAGCTTCGGAAAGTCCCGGACCTTGAACTCCGTGATCCGCAAAAGGATCCGGGTCGGGATCTTGAGGTTCAGGTGGGCCGTTTCCATCCACGGGAGGTCCGCGGTGAGTTCGATGCCGCCCTTGATGATCGTCGGGTTTGTCACGGGGCACTTAAGATCGATCTCCTTCAGGGCCAGGGCCTCAAGGCCCGGCGGAACGATGATAAAAAACTTAAGGCTTTCCATGGACCCAGTATGCCTTAAAGTGATGGGCAAGTCAGGAGAAATTCGCTAGTCTCTAGGGATGCAAGCCTACCTCAAAAAACACGGCGAGGGCCACGCCAAGCATGGCCTTAAGGTCACCTGGACCAAGCAGCAAGACGAACTGACCATCGACTTCCACGTCACCAAAAGAGTGAACGCTCCCTGGCACACGGATCCCGTTTTCACCACCGACTGGTCGAAGAACTGGGGCCTCTGGAATAAAGACGTGGTGGAAGCGTTCCTCCAGCTCCGGTCCGCACCCGACGATCTGCGAGCGCCGTACCTCGAGCTCCAGGTGTCACCCCTGAACCAACCCTTCGCGCTGATCATCACCGAGCCGAGGAAGACGTTCCACGCCCCCGCGGAGCTCTCCTTCACCTCCTCCTCGCAGGTGGAACCACGGCTGTGGCAGGCCCAGGTTAGGGTCAGGCTTCCTCCGGAACTCAAGGGGACGAGGCTCTACGGAGGCTTCTTCGCCTGCCTCGATCAAACACCCCGAGAGTTCTACGCCCTCGAGCCCAATTCCGAGAAGGCCCCGGACTTCCACCGGCCGGATCTGTTCCTGCCGCTGGAAGAGGAATGAAGGACCTCATCCTCATCCCGACTCCGCTCCAGGACGATCTCCCGTTGGAGCCCGTCGCCCGTGCCCGGCTCCTGGAAGATTGCCTCCGGGAAGACGTCCTCCTCCTCGTGGAAGAACACAAGGTCGCGCGGCAGCGGTGGCTCAAGTGGGGCCTCCCCCGGGAGGCCATCGAAAGGTTCGTCCTCTTCAACGAGCACACCCAGGAGAAGATCCAGGGAGAGATCCTGAAGTCCCTGCGGGAGAAGAAGAGGGCCTACCTCATGAGCGACTGCGGTCTTCCGGCGTTCTGCGATCCGGGACAGAAGCTCGTCGACGCTTGTCACCGGCAGGGGATCACGGTCACCGCAACACCTTTTCCCAACTCCATCGCCCTCGCCCTGGCCCTCTCGGGCTTTTCTCATTCGAGGTTTGCCTTCAGTGGCTTCGTTCCGGTCAAAGAGCCGGAGCGGTCCGCTTGGATCAAAGCCGAGTTGAAGAGACCCGAAACCCAGATCTGGATGGAGACTCCCTACCGGCTCAAAAAGCTTGTCGAAGATTTGGCGAAGGTCTCTCTTTCCCGTGAAATCTTCCTCGGAATGGACCTCGGGGGACCTTCCGAGCTGCTGCTTCGGGGACCAGTTTCACATATATTAAAGGGTTTAGGAGATCAGGAAAAAAGAGAATTCGTTTTAATCATCGCCCCCGCCTGAAAATCATCAAATTCACCACCTTAAGATCGCGAAGAAGCTCATGACAATCGATGTTGGCCTTGGTACATCTAAATTATGAATTCGAATAAAAATCTCCCTCTTTCTGATGAGTTAGCTCATAGGAAGGGAGCTCATATTGAGCTGTCCAAAAAGGCGCAGACTGGTCCATCCATGGTCGATGAGCGGTTCAACTACGAGCCGATGTTCTTCTCGCATCCGGATCCATCGATGCGCTGGGAGAGTTCTTTTCTGAACTTAACTCTGGATTATCCACTTTGGATTTCCAGCATGACCGGCGGGACCGCGCACGCCAGGACCATCAACGAAAACCTCGCCCGTCTGTGCGGCAAGTACAAACTGGGGATGGGTCTCGGGTCCTGCAGACCCCTGCTCACGAGTTCGGAGCGGACCGCGGAGTTCGCCGTTCGAAAGTTCATGGGCAACCAGCCGCTCTTCGCCAACATCGGCATCGCGCAGGTCGAAGAACTGGTCGACCAGGGTAAGACCGGCAAGCTCGGCGAGCTCGTCCGGAGCCTCGAGGCCGACGGGCTCTTCATCCACCTGAACCCGCTCCAGGAGTGGTTCCAGCCGGAGGGAGACCGGTTCAAGGTCTCCCCCCTCGTGACCCTCCGGACGCTCTTCGATCGAGGCGTCGAGTACCCGGTCTTGGTCAAGGAAGTCGGGCAGGGCATGGGGCCCCGGAGCATCAAGGCCCTCCTCGAACTCCCGATCAAGGGGATCGAGCTCGGGGCCTTCGGCGGAACCAACTTCACTCTGCTCGAGAGCCTGCGGGGAGTAGACGAACAGACCAAGAAGGCCTTCATCACCGTTGGCCACACGGCCCTCGAGATGATCGAGATCATCAACGCCCTCCCGACCCGGGACAAGGAGTTCATCATCTCCGGTGGGATCAAGAACGTGCTCGACGCCTACGGCCTCAAGACGCGCCTGCAGGCAAACTCCGTCATCGGCATGGCCCACGCCTTCCTCGCTCCCGCCATGGAGAGCTTCGAGGCCCTCGAGACCTATTTTTTAAACCTAAGAGAATCCCTGCTGACGGCGAAAGGACTGCTGGATCTGAAGGAGGATGGATGAAAACCGTAAGTGGCTTTTCCAAGATGTCGAAGAGAGAGAAGATCTCCTGGCTCCGAGACCAGATGCCGCCGGAGACCCGGGGCCT
>SXUH01000363.1 GCA_005791855.1 Bdellovibrionales bacterium | reverse complement strand
TGGCGCTGATCTTGTGCTCGATGGGTTCGATCCCCTTGAGGTAGGACTCGAGGGCGAGCTTGACCGCCAGGTCCTTCTTGCCTTCTCTCATCGCGGCCAGGGCCTCGGAGAGGAGCGCTGCGGTCCTGGAGAGATGGTCGGTCGGGCCCAGGGCGACCACTTGCGTGCGCACCTTGCGCAGGTTCTCGGCGGCGGCTTCACCCTTTCCTTCGAGGTGGGCCAGGAGCTCCGGGTCGCTCATCGAGGAGACCTTCGAGAGGAGGTCTTCGTCCGCGAACTTCAGGGACGCCACGGCCGGAGTCGCTCCTCCGTGGCGGAAGGAGTTCACGTAGAAGGCCAGGGCCCAGATGTCTTCATCCGGGAGGTCGAAGCTCGGCATGCCGGTCCCGCTCACGCCCAGGCGGATGGTGTTGAAGGCCGCGAAGGGGCTCAGGAGCTGGCCCCGCTCCTCGTCGTGGAAGTTGGCGGGTTTGGGGTCGAGGTCCACGCCGTCGGGCCCGTCGCCGCGGCCGTCTCGACCGTGGCAGGA
Organism: Bdellovibrionales bacterium; assembly: GCA_005791855.1. GTDB lineage: Bacteria > Bdellovibrionota > Bacteriovoracia > Bacteriovoracales > Bacteriovoracaceae > Peredibacter. The sequence goes on along the minus strand of SXUH01000363.1, from coordinate 5,490 downwards.
GACGCAGTTTTGGTCGAAGAGGACCTTCCCCCGGTTCAGGTCGGGCCAGGACTTCGGTGAGAGAGCAATGCCGGAGATGCGGATGACTTCCTTCTGGATGAACCGCGCCTGGGGGACGACCACGGAGGGTGGATTCTTTTCTCGGATGCTGTGGGAGAGGTCGTAGAGCTTCGCCATGAGCTGGGCGTCGCCGTTGATCTTCGGCTCCTTCCTTCCGGCCTCGAGGACGTGCTGGCTGAACTCCACCTGCTCGTCGTACTCCCCCTGGCTTAGGATCTTGCGCTCTTCCGACACCGCACCTGCGTAGTCGTTGGCGAGGTAGTCGGTGAGGTGGACGATGAGGCGAGCGTCTGCTCGCGTGTCCAGGGAGTGAACCGCCACGATCAGAGAGATGAGGGACAAAACTTTTTTTACCATGAACTCCGTCCTATGAAAGTTCATGCATATTAGCTGAAAGGTTTGAGTTGGCAAACAGAATACTAGGCGTCCTAACTTAAAAATGCCGAGCAGCGTAAATGATTTTGATGGTAGGATTGAAAGATGGAACAATCATTTCTTAAGGCCTTCATTTCCCTCTTCGTGGCCATCGATGCTCTCGGGGCCCTGCCCTTCCTGGTTGGGCTCACCAAGAACCTCTCTCCCGCGCAGAGAAATTCCCTCATCGCCCGGTCGACCCTGTCGGCCTTGAGTATCGGGCTGGTCTTCCTCTTCGGCGGCCGGGCCATCTTCAGCTTCCTCGGAATCACGGAGAGTGATTTCCGCGTGGCGGGCGGGCTCCTGCTCATCGTCTTCAGTATCCGGGACCTCCTCAATTCTTCCAGCCACCAGGGAGCGGAAGCCCCGACCCGGATCGGGATCGTTCCCATCGCGGTTCCGCTGATGATGGGGCCCGCGGCCCTCACCACCATCATGGTGGGGACGGAGCAGTTCGGGATCACGGTCACGGTCCTGAGCCTCATCCTCAACCTCCTCATCGTCTGGGTCATGTTCTCCCAGTCCACCCGGCTCATCAAGCTCCTAGGCGAGGACGCGAGTGATGCCATCAACAAGATCTTCTCGCTCCTGATCGCGGCCATCGGCGTGATGCTCGTCCGCTCCGGGGTGATGGAGATGCTCGGGGTCTAGCTCGGCGGAGGCTTACCTGCAGGCCTTGACTTCGCTCTCGAGGCGGTGGAGCTTGATCTTATCCGTCCGGTGGTAGTAGTTGACCGTCACCTCGGGCTCCTTGCCCTCGATGGTGACGATGGCCACGGTGGCGGCGGGGAAGGTGTCGTTGTACCGCACCAGGTACCCGGAGTCGGTCTTCTCTTCGTAGACGCTGGAGAGGTGGACCCGCCAGCTATTGAGGATGCAGTTCTTCACTTCCTTGGCGGGCCTCTTGCTCACGTAGGTGATGAGGGGGTCCCGCTTCTTGAGGTCGTAGGGGGTCGAGCAGCCGGCGAGGGCCAAGAGGCTTATGAAAAGTCCCAGGGAAATTGACGACGCGCTCATGTAGAATCTCCTGTCCCGAGAGTTGTAACTCGTCCTCCACTATGATAATCCTTTGGCCTTCTTCTAGGAAGTGAAATGCATGGAAAACTTCAGCAAGCGCAGGGACCGGTTCGACTTCTTCGAGGCCTTCGAGAAGCCGCTCTTGAACATCTGCTACGAGCTCGAGGTGGAGGACTTCCGTCCCTACTGCAAGATTCACGAGCTCCCGGCCTTCCATTTCTTTCTCTACAACCTCTTCCGCTCCCTGAACCAGGTCGAGAATTTCAAGTACCGCATCTACCAGGGAGAGGTGATCCGGATCGACGAGTTCGTCGGCTCCTACACCGTCATCGAGGAGGAGAACCTCTTCAACTTCACGCGCTTCAAGTTCGCCCCGGAGCTTCGGACCTTCATCCGGAACAGCCTGCGGGCCCGGGACGAAGCGCTCGGGTCGACCGCACTCCTCAACACGGGCCTCGGACTCTCCGAGCGGGAGCTTAAGAACTACGTCTTCATCACGAGCATTCCTTGGCTGCGCTTCACCTCCATCGAGCACCCGGTGTTCCGGATGAGATCAGCGGATATTCCTTCCGTCTCCTGGGGAAAGTTCTGCGAGGGGGCCCCGGGGAAGCTCCTGATCCCGTTCTCGGTCCAGGCGCACCACGGGTTCGTGGACGCATATCATATCCACCAGCTCGGAGAATGCCTCAAGGCAAATCTCTCTTCCCTTCTGCGAAAGCCCAGCTAGAATAGGTCTATGGCAAAGAAGCTTCCCGGAAAGATCGCAAACCCCATGCTCGGGATCTCTCCCGAGGGACTCCTCCTCGACTTCAAGGCGGACCTGACTTCCGAGTTCGGCTTCGCCTACGAGCGCTTCCTGGACTTCGAGAAGGCGGCCCACGCGCACAACCGCTTCGTCATCTGCACCGCCCGCGCGGGGACGGATTTCCAGGTGAAGGACGAACAGACGGGAAAGCGGTTCCTCTGCAACAAGGGGCTCTTCATCTTCAAGAGACGTTCTTCGACCTCTATAAGAAAGGGTACTCGATCCTGAGCTACGACCACCGGGGGCAGGGCCTCTCTCCGCGCCTGATCGGGAACAATTCCCAGATCGGCTACGTGGAGAAGTTCCAGGACTACGTTTCGGACTTCAAGGCCTTCACCGAGCAGGTCGTGCTCCCGGAGCAGAAGCGGACCGGGAAGAAGCTCTTCCTCCTGTCCCACTCCATGGGCGGGATGATCGTGAGCCGCTACCTCCAGAGTAACGAGTCCCCCTACGACGCCCAGGTCCTGAGCGCTCCGCTCTTCGAGATGTACACGCGCCCGGCGACGGAAGCCGAGGTCTTCGCTAACGCGGTCCGGGCGATCGCGGCCGGGAACGGAGGTCAGTACTACCAGGGACGTGGGAACTACAATCCGGAAGCGCCCTTCGCACCGAACCCTCTGACCACGAGCCCGGCGCGCTTCGAGAAGCAGGCCAAGCTCGCCAAGGAGTACGCGGAGACGGTCGTCGGCGGACAGTCCAACCAGTGGATGAAGGCCTTCATCGAAGAAGCCGGGTCGCTCCTCGGGGCGCAGACGCGGATCACGGTCCCGACGCTCCTGCTCCAGGCGGGGAACGACCGGATCGCGGAAGCTCAGAGGCAGAACGAGTTCTGTCGAGAGGCCCCGGAGTGCCGGGTGCTGGCCTTCGCTGAGTCCAAGCACCACTTCTTCCTGGAAGCGGATTCGATCCGGGAGAGCGTGCTCCGGAAAATTGAGGCCCTCTTTCAATAAGACCACAGACGGGAGCAAGGAATGGCTCCCTTTTCTCATCCCTCCGTGCTAGTCTCTTTGATCGAAAGACGCTGGAGGAAATCATGAAGCGCCCGGAATTCATTGCCAACTATAGAGATCTCATGGATGAAGACAATGCCCACTACCCGGGGAGCGACGAGCTCCTCTCCGTCGGAGCTCCCGTGGGGAGAAAGCTCGGCCTCGAGAAAATAGGAATCCACATCGAAACCCTCCTCCCGGGAAGACGGACCTCCTGGCCCCACGCGGAGAAAGAGGAAGAAGAGTTCGGCTACGTCGTCTCCGGGACTCCGCAGGTCTGGGTCGACGGAGAAGTCTACGACCTCTCAGCGGGAGACTTCGTCGCCTTCCCCGCGGGGACCGGGATCTCGCACACGTTCATCAACAACTCCACCGAACCGGTGGTCCTCCTCGTCGGAGGGGAGGCCTCGAAGCCCGACAATAAGATCTTCTATCCGCTCCATCCGAAGAGAAACGAAGAGATGCGCCTCAAGGGGCATCTCTGGGAGGACGTTCCGGAGAGAGAGCTCGGGACGCATGACGGGATACCGGACGAGCAACGAAGGGGGCGATGATGACGACCTGTAACTGTAAATCGACGCATGTCCAGGGAAGACGCATCGTCATCACCGGAGGCCCCGGGGCCGGGAAGACCGCCCTCCTGGAGATCGCCAACAAGAAATTCTGCCAGCACGTCGCTGCCCTCCCGGAGGCCGCGACCATCATCTTCTCCGGCGGCTTCTGGCGGCACAACACCCTGGCATCCAGGCGCGCGGGCCAGCGGGCGATCTACCACGTCCAGCGGGAGCTCGAACAGATGGTCGAGGACGAGGCCCGGTACGCCCTGGCCCTCTGCGACCGGGGGACCGTGGACGGGATAGCCTACTGGGCCGGGGAAGAGGTGGACTACTGGCGGGAGCTCGGAACCACCCGGGAAGCCGAGCTCGCGAGGTACGCGGCGGTGATCCACCTCCGGACGCCGACCGCGGAGGAAGGGTACAATAACCAGAACCCCGTGCGCATCGAAACGGCGGCGGAAGCCCGGCGGATCGACGAGCGCATCGACGCGGCCTGGGCGGGCCACCCGAGGCGGTACTTCGTCGACAGCCACATGGATTTTCTCAGCAAGGTCCAGAAGGGCCTTGCCCTCATCGCAGCGGAGATCCCGGAGTGCTGCCGACCGGGGGCCTAGGCTCCCTCATCGCCGGTGTTCTTGCTGGCGAGGATCGTCTCCGCGAAGAGGGCCGTGTACATGGCGAAGATCGCAAGCCCCAGGAGCATGAGGAGGATGCTCAGGACCTTGCCCGCGTCCGTGGCGGGGGTGATGTCGCCGTAGCCCGTGGTCGTGGCCGGGGCGAAGGCCCACCAGAGGGCGTCCATGAATCTTCTGACCTTCGGGTTCGTACCCTCCTCGATGAGGTAGAAGAGAATGGCGCTGAGGCAGATCAGGCCGTTCCCGAGGAGGGTAAGGAGGATGAACGGAGGCGAGCCCACCAGGGCCTTAAGTTCGCTCCAGAGGAAGCCCACGTGCCTTAGCTCTAGTTTCTTCACCGACCCTCCTTCAGAGATCAACGACCTCTCCCCGGGCCGGGATGCGGACTTCCTTCAGCGGTCGTGCGCTCAAGCGCTCCCGCAGGGCTTCCTTCGAACCCTGCTCCCCGTGGAGAAGAAAGACCCGCGCGGGACCTCGCTCCGGCGCCCACCGCAGGAGCTCTGCCTGGTCCGCGTGGGAGGAGAACGCCTCCGAGGTCCAGACTTCTCCCTCCCAGGTGAAGGGGACTCCGTCGGGGCCCGTGAGCGTCCGGTTCCCTTCGAGCAGAGAGCGCCCGGGGGTCCCGGCGCCCTGGTGGCCCGGAAGGAAGAGGATGCTCTTTCCGTCTTCGTGCCAGTTCGCGAGGTGCCGGCCGACTCTCCCGCCGGTGAGCATTCCGCTGGAACTCAGGATCACCAGGGGCCCGGTTTTTTTCCGGAGCGAGTTCCACTCCTTCTGGAAGTCGATGGAGTCGACGTCCTCCAGGGCCCGGTAGAGGTCCTCGCCGTGGAGAGTGAGGTGGGCGAAGTGCTGGTAGATAGCGTTGGCTTCCTTCATCATGGGACTATCCATGACCACGCGGACCTTCTCCTCCGGGTGGCGTTGGTAGAAGTCATGGATCAGGGCCAGGAGCAGCTGGCCCCGGGCGACGGCGAAGCTCGCGATGATGCCGACCCGGCCCGCCCCCCCCAACG
>SXUH01000362.1 GCA_005791855.1 Bdellovibrionales bacterium | reverse complement strand
GAGGATCTGCAGGATCCGGTTCTCGTCGCAGATGAGCCGGTGGCTGTCGCTGACCTCGCAGTCGACGGCGAAGTCCAGCCCCTTGCTGGTGGCCTGGACGACGAAGGCGGTGGAGATCTCCTGACACAGATGCTTGAGCGAGAAGGGCCTGCGCTCGAAGGTGATCTTGCCGGATTCGATCTTCGAGAGGTCCAGCACGTCCTCGATGAGGGAGAGGAGCATCTTCCCGGACTTCTTGATGCTCTCGGAGTAGCGGGCCTGGTCGGCGTCGAGCCTGGTCGTCCCGAGGAGCTCGGACATGCCGAGGATGACGTTGAGCGGAGTCCGGAGCTCGTGGCTCATGGACGCGAGGAAGTCGCTCTTGGACTGGCTGGCCGAATCGGCGAGCTTCTTCTCTTCCCGGAGCGCGCTCTCCACCTGCTTGAACTTGGAGATGTCCCGGCTCACGGAGGCGACCTTCTCCACCTGGCCCTTGTCGTCCAGGATCGGGACGAGGGTGGTCTGGTAGCTCTTCGCCCCGGCGGGGAGCTCGACGGTCTCTTCGTAGACCTGCGGCTTCAGGGTGTCGAGGCACTTCTGGAAGCAGTTCAGGATCTTGTGGTACTTGTCCGGGTCGACGAAGTCCTTGAGCTCGCGGCCCACGAAGGCGTTGTTGGCGTTGACGTAGCTCGACTCCGCGCTCCGGTTCAACGACTCGAGCTCGAAGGTCTTCCGGTCGACGACCCGGTAGACGAAGAGGAAGTCGGAGTTGAAGCTCAGGATGCTTCCGAAGATCCGCTCCTTCTCGCGGAGCTCGTCGGAGATGGTCTTGGACTCGGTGACGTCGAAGCCCACCGCCTGGATCTCGGTGAGCTCCTTCTCGTGGAAGAGGCCCCGGAGGATCCAGCGGACCCACTTCACGGGCCTGTTCATGTTCTTGAAGGTGTGCTCGACGGTGATCACCGGGTGGGACACGTTGATCGACGCGATCTCCTTCTGGATCTGGGCCTTCTTGTCGCTGTCGACGAAACTGTAGAAGGTCTTCCCGGTGTCGCTCTCCGGAGTCCCGCCGAAGAAGTTGGCGAAGGCGTTGTTCACGAAGGTGAGGACGCCGTCGGACTGGAAGCGGGTCACGAACACCGCCTGGTCCTCGATGAGGGCTCGGTAGCGCACTTCGCTCGCCTCGAGGTTCTCCTGGGCGAGGACCTGCTTGGTGACGTCGAAGAGGACGATCCCCAGGGCGTACGGGTTCTTCCCGTTCTCCTGGTCGAAGAGCGGGAAGCGGCTCCCGAGGAAGATGGTGGTGGCCCCGCCCCAGGCGATCCGCTCCTGGTTCTCCGTCGAGGTCTTCTTGAGGAGGACCTCGAGGTCGTAGTCCCGGAACTGGGTGGCGATGGTGTCCGGGAAGATCTCCCGGTCGGTGCGCCCGAGGATCTCTTCTTCCTTGAGGCCGAAGAACTTGATGAAGGCCCGGTTCACCGTCAGGTACTTCCCGAGGGCGTCCTTCAGGGCGATGAGGGCCGGGGACCCGTCGATGATCGAGCGGACCCGGGACTGGCTGACCTTGAGCTTCGCCTCGGTGGCGATGATCTCCGTGTTGTCGAAGAAGATGAGGATGGCGCCGATGATCTTGTTCATGTCGTCCCGGCACGGGTGCACCTGGAACTGGTAGAAGTGGCGGTCGGCCTCGACGATCACCTGGGAGGGCTCTCCGGAGGAGATGGTCCGGTTGAGCAGGTCCTCGAAGTCCGGTATCTCCGCGTTGCAGGAGATCCGCGTGATCTGCTTTCCGATGTGGTTGATGGTGAGCGAGAAGATCTTCGTCGCCAGCTGGTTGTAGCGGATGACCCGCAGGCGCGAGTCCACCACCACCAGCGGGGAGCCGATGCTCGCCTGGATGTTCTCGAGGCTCGAGTTGGAGAGGCGCAGCTCGTGGGACTTCACGTTGAGCTCTTCGTTCAGGGTCGTGAGCTCTTCGTTGGTGCTCTGGAGCTCTTCGTTGGTGGTCTCGAGCTCCTCGTTCGAGGCCTGCATCTCCTCGTTGGTGGAGGAGAGCTCCTCGTTCACCGACTGGAGCTCTTCGTTGGAGACGCTCAGCTCCTCGACCACCGCCTGGAGGTTCTCCTTGCTCGCCGAGAGCTCCTGCTCGAGCTCCATGAGCCGGACGATGAGTTCGTTGTTCTCTCCGGTCTGGGCCGGGACGTCGATCCGGTGCTCCTCGGTGGCCTTGGAGAGTTCGAAGGAGATGAGGTACATGCTCTTCAGGTTCTCGGAGTCGAAGGGCTTGGCCTGGATGGTGAGGCTCTTCTTCCCGGTCTTGGTGTCGATGAGGTGGGTCCGGCCGCGGATGAGCCTGCCGTCCTTGCTGGCCTTCCGGAGGAGCAGGTGGACCTCGGAGCCGATGGACTTGGTGAGGAGGTTTGCGATCTTGAAGTCCGCCACGCCGGGGTTGAGGCTCAGGAAGTCGGAGACGTCCCCGAAGACCTGGCTGATGGCCCCCTCGCCGTCGACGAGGACCGCGCTGAGCTCGTAGGACTGGAGGAGGTCCTTCAGCACCGACGCTTCGAGGGGTGCGGGCTCCTTCTTGATGATCTTCACCGGGATGTTGGTGGCCTGGCTGCGCGTCGGTACGTGCACCGGAGAGAGGTTCGTGGTGTGGCCCGTCTTCTGGTAGATCTTGTGGGTCTTATCGATGACCTTGAAGCCCGTGCTCCCCTGAGGAACGTGCTCGGACTTTCCGAGGAAGAGGTGGCCGCCGGGGTTCAGGGCGTAGTAGAAGATGTCGAAGACCTTGTGCTGGAGCTCCGCCTTGAAGTAGATCAGGACGTTCCGGCAGCTGATGAGGTCGATCTTCACGAACGGCGGGTGGTGGATCATGTCCTGGCGGGCGAAGACGATCTTCTCCCGCAGGTGCTTCTTCACCTCCGCGGTGGATTCCTTCATAATGAAGTGCTTGCTGATGAGGGCCGGCGCGACCGACGCCTCCACCTCCACCCGGCGGTAGATCCCTATCCGGGCGAACTGGATCGCCTCGTGGTCCAGGTCCGAGGCGAAGATCTTGAAGTCGACCCGCTTCCTGCTCTCCTCGAGGAGCTCGAGGAGGATCATGCCGATCGAGTACGGTTCCTCTCCCGAGGCGCAGCCCGCGACCCAGATCCGGAGCTCGTCACCGTCGCGCTTGGCCTCGAGGATCTTGGCCAGGAGCTTCTGCGCGGAGGCGAAGGCGTCCGCGTCCCGGAAGAAGGAGGTCACGGAGATGAGCATCTCCTGCACCAGGGAGTTGGCCTCTTCGTTATTGCTCTCGAGCATCTTCCGGTAGGCGTCCATGTCATGGAGGCCCACCTGCCGCATGCGCTTGTCGAGCCGGCGCCGGAGGGTGTTCGGCTTGTAGAGGGTGAAGTCCATGTGCTTGGTGGCCTTCAGGTACCTCAGGATCTTGTCGAACTCATCCGGATGCCCCAGGGGCTCCGGACCCCGGACGGGTTCGTCGTTGAGGATGATGCCGGCGACCTTCTGGGCGATCTCACTCGGGGTTCCGATGTAGTCGATGATCCCGGTCTGGGCGGCGGCCTTCGGCATCCCATCGTACTTCGCGGAGACCGCGTCCTGGGCGAGGGCGACTCCTCCCACTTCTTTTATCTTAATGACCCCCTCACTCCCATCGGACCCCGTGCCCGAGAGGACCACGGCGATCGCCTTGGTGGAGTACTCGTTGGCAAGAGATTCGAAGAAGGTGTCGATGGAGGGCTTGGGCCTGGTCTCCTCGCCCGCTTGGGTCAGGCGAACCTTCCCCTCTCGGATGGTGAGGTCGAAGTTCGGAGGGATGATGATGACTGAATTCGGCGTGAGCGAGAGACCGTTCACGGCCTGGGTAACTTGCAAATTAGACTTACGGCTCAACAGTTCAACCATCATGCTTTTAGCATGAGGAGCAAGATGCTGTGCAATGATAATGCTTGCTGGAAATTTTTCTGGTAACTCCAGTACAAACTGACTGAGTGCTTCTAATCCCCCAGCTGATGCACCAATACCAATAACCCACATTTCTTCGGTGTTTTCACTCATAAATATCATCCAAAATTAAGATTTATTATGGCACTTTGATCGTTCTTTAAACACTAATTAAAAGTTTTTTTTGGAGATGAGTAAATTAAGGAATTATTGGGCCTGGTCTTCTGACCTTAAGAAAAACCACAATAAAATGGCGCCTCGGTGAAGTCGCTCCCCACCTAACTTCTGCATTTCACGATGGGAGATCTCGCCCGGTCCGTTAACCAGTAGACTCTTGGTACGAACTCAACCTTTAGCCCAGGGCAAGCTTATGAACATCACTCTCGAGGGGAAGGTCTACAAGGAAGCTGACCAGTGGACCGTGGAGCTTTCGATCTTCGATACGAAGGTCAGCTCCCCGAGCATCCTCCGCTGCGTCCACGAGGTGCTCGGGATCGTGCGGAACGAGCTCTCGAATCCGGACTGCGAGTGCTCGGTGCGGATCGGAGAAGACTACAAGATCTTCCTCGTCCTGGAGAAGTGCGCGGAGACCATGGACTACCTCTCGGAGAAGGCCCTCCAGAACACGAGGATCCTCGAGACGATCCGGGTGGGGCAGATCTTTATTTGATCTGGTTGATCTGCACGAGGGCCAGGTACAAGAGATAGAACATGCCGTAGAAGAAAGCGATTCCGGCGAGATCGAAGAGAAAGAGTTTATTTTTCATAGATACCTCTCGCCCCCAGTATAGGCCACCGGGGATCGGGCGCAAGGAAACGGGTAGAATTTACAGGCCCGATGGAATTTAGCTGCCTGCTTTTTGGACAGCTTGCCGGTAGACTATTCCCATGAACAACATCCCGAAGGACCTCTGGCTAGAGAACAGTTTCGCTCAGGTAACCACGGACCTGGACCTCCTCCGGCTCCCGGAGCCCTCCTACGCTTCCCTCTCCCCCGCCGAGAAAGATCGACTCCGGCAGACCGAAGTCTTCGCAGAAGAGACGGTGCAGGTGCTGGGCCACCATGAGCACCATGGCCTCGTGAAGAAGTTCGACGGAACCCTCGGGTGGGTGCCGCGGGAAGCGCTCCGGCCCCGCGATGGACTCACCGGCTTCGACCTCCGGTACCCCGCGAGGGTCCGGCCCGAAACCTTCCTCGACTCCTGGAAGGGAACCCCCTACGTCTGGGGCGGCCTCTCGATGAAGGGCATCGACTGCTCCGGCTTCACCCAGCTGTACTACCTCCACGTCCATGGCCTCGTCCTCCCGAAGAATTCTCACGACCAGCGGAAGCTGGGGAAAGAAAGGCCCCTCGCGGATCTTAAGGATCACGATCTGATCTTCTGCTATGCTAATAGGGAGGGTGCCGCCCACCAAGTGGTGGCCACCACGTGGTCCTCTTCTACGGGAACCGCTTCTGGCACGCGCGCCGGACGGTGAACAGTGTGGTCTCGGAGACGGCGGCCGAATTTTTTCCGAGGTACCGGATCGGGGTGGTGAAGGCCATCCTGTGAACTCAAGTGATCGAGGAAACGACCGATGATATACCTAACGGGGGTTGCACCATGAGGACTTTGAACTTTTTCACCATCGCCCTTCTCTCTCTCGGGCTCGGCGCCTGCGGCGGGAAGGAAAACAGCACCGGGACGTCGACCTTCTCCGCCGACCCGTACAAGGTGACCACCGTGAGCGGGTACGTTCCGACGCAGCAGCCGGTCTTCGAGGCCGGGGGGAAGGTCTACCAGCTCTCCCAGCAGTCCTACCAGATAATGTCCTCGGCGTTCCAGGTGGCCCAGCAACAGGGAATCCAGCCGACCCTCATCGGCGGCGTCTACAAGTACAAGGCGCGGGTCACGGGCTCCCTCGCTCCGTCTTCGAACCAGCCGTACATGCCCCAGCCGGGCCAGGCCTACTCGACGTCCACGTCGACCACCCTGAACGTCACCCAGGCCGTGATCACAAGATAGTTTCCCGGGTCCAGTCCCAGATCTCCGCCGGTGTCCGGGCCATGAGCGCCGGAGCGTGGGCGGCCATTTCCTCGGGCTTCACCCACTCGTCCCAGAGGGCGGCCACGGGCTTGGGCCGCGAGAGGAGGTTGTCTCCGATCACGGTTCCGAAGTACCCGAAGAGGTCGTGGTGGTTGAAGAGGGCCTTCACCTCCCGGGAGTGGCGCCCCGTGACCACGGCCAGCTTCACCCCCGAGCGCTTGAGGTTCTCCAGGAGCTCCCGCACCCCCGCGTGCAGGACGATCTTCGAAACCTGGCCCGACTCGATCTCGAAGAAGTGCTCGTAGGCTTCGCGGGCGCGGGCCTCGTCGCCCAGGAGCTTCCGGAAGATCTTGTCCGAGCTCGTCCCGAAGAAGCGCTTGATCTCCTCGGGCGCGTGGGGCCTCGCCCCGACCTTCGCCAGGGCGGAGTTGTAGGCTTCCATGCCCAGGGACCGGAGGAGGGTGCCGTCGCAGTCGAAGATCACGGCGTGGTGTGAAGGGCTCATGGGAAATCCTGAGTAATGCTATAGAGAGCTCGCGCCCTCGATTTGAACTTCAATGTTTCTTCAGCCATAATTAAAGCTGATTTCCAGGAGAACGCCAATGAACAGAAGATACACGGACGCCGAGATCAAGAGCCTGACCGCCGAAGCCCTCCGGGACGGGTTCTGCGTTTTACGAAACCATTTCCCGAGGGAAAAGGTCGTCCAGTGGCGGGAGGCCTGCCTCCCCCTCCTCTACCGGCAGATCGAGCTCGAGGGCCAGAAGACCAGCCGCGGAGCCCAGCGCTTCTACGTGACCTTCCCCTTCACCCAGCCGTTCTCCGATCCGGGCTTCTACGAAGACCCGGACATCATCGCCATCGTCCAGGAGCTCGCGGGCAAGGACTTCGTCATGTGCCAGCTCGCCTCCGACACGCCCATGCTCGGGTCCGACTACCAGGAGATCCACCGGGACTGCCCTCCGCTCTTCCCGGAGAGCGGGATCGAAACCCCCATGTACCAGCTCGCGCTGAACTTCCCGCTGGTCGACGTGACCGAGGAGAACGGCCCGCTGGAGATCATCCGCGGGACGCACCTGCTGGGCCGGGCGGAGGGCAGGAAGCTCATCGAGAGCGGGGCCGCGAAGATCGAAGCCGTGTGCCTCAAGATGGGGGACGTGATGATCCGGGACGTGCGGACCCTCCACCGGGGGACGCCGAACAAGACCCCGGAGCCCAGGCCCATGGTGGTGATCGGCTACAGCCGGTCGTGGCTCCTGCGGCCCGAGGTCTCCATCAACATCCCCCGGGATGAGTACGAGCACCTCTCCGACTTCGCCAAGCACATGCTCCGGCACAATCCGATCACCGACGAGCTCGACCGGTCGGCGAAGCCGGAGAGCTACACCGTCTTCCAGTACTAACCGGGGCCGCGGGTGGCTTCGAACTTCCTCAGAGACGTCGGCATCGCCGTGACCAGCGCGGGGGCGCTCGGGTTCTCCGTCTACAAGCTCCGGCTCCCGCTGCTCCTGGGCTACCTCGTCGCCGGCGTGGCCCTCGGGCCCCACCTCGGCTTCGGGGTCATCGAGAGCCAGGAGACCATCACCATCCTCGCGGAGATCGGCCTGGTCTTCCTGATGTACATCCTCGGCATGGAGATCGACGTGCGCAAGCTCCTGACGGCGGGGAAGGCGGTCTTCGTCAACGGGGTGACCCAGTTCCTCGGGTGCTGCGCCCTGAGCTTCGGCGTCTTCTCCCTCCTCGGCTTCGGCGGCCGCTTCACCCCCGTCTACCTCGCCGTGGCGGCGTCCCTGTCCTCCACCCTCATCGTGGTCAAGCTCCTCTCGGAGCGGATGGAGCTCGACACCCTCTCCTCCCGGATCACCCTCGGGATCCTCGTGCTCCAGGACGTGTGGGCGATCGCCTTCCTCGCGGCCCAGCCGAACCTGTCGAACTTCCACCTGGGTCTTCTGCTCCTCTCCCTCCTCCGGGCCGGGCTCCTGGTCGGCGTGGCGGCCGTCCTCGCGAAGTACTTCCTCCCCTACGTGTTCAAGAAGATCGCCGTCCAGGCGGAGCTGACCCTCATCGTGGCCATGGGCTGGTGCTTTCTCATCGCGGGGGTCGCGAGCTTCCTGGGCCTCTCGCTGGAGATGGGTGCCCTGATCGCGGGGGTGTCCATCGCCTCCTTCCCCTACCACGTCCAGATCGCGGTGAAGATCTCGAGCCTCCGGGACTTCTTCGTCACCCTCTTCTTCGTGGCCCTGGGCCTCCAGATCCCGGTGCCGACGGCGGAGGTCCTCCGGATGTCTCTGGCCATCGTGGGCTTCACCCTCATCTCTCGAGTCCTCACCGTCTACCCGGTGCTCTACCTGATGAAGCACGGGAACCGCGGGAGCCTCGTCCCCGGAATTAACCTGAGCCAGGTCTCCGAGTTTTCCCTGGTGATCCTCTCCCTGGGCGTTTCCTACGGGCACATCTCGAGCGACCTCCTCTCCGCGTTCATCATCGCGCTAGTGTTCACGGCCCTCCTCTCCTCGCTCCTCATCCCGCGCTCGCACCAGATCTACCGGGGCCTGAACCCGCTCCTGGAGAAGCTCGGGCTGCGGGACCGGATCGACTTCGAAGACGCCTCCGGCGGGTCCAAGGAGAGCGGGGCGAAGATCGTCTTCCTCGGCTTCTACCGGGAGGCGAGCTCGCTCCTCCACGAGATCGAACGGCGGCCCGGGGCCCCGGGGCTCTCGGAGATCCTGGTGGTGGACATCAACCCGGAGACCATCGGGAAGCTCAAGGCGAAGGGCCTCGCCGTCCACTACGCGGACATCGGCCACAGCGACACCCTCGGGCACCTGGAGCTCGCCGACGCCCGCGTGGTGATCTCGACCATCCCGGATAGCGTCCTCCGCGGGACCTCGAACCTGAAGCTCCTCCGCACGGTCAAGGAGCTCGCGCCGAGGGCGAAGATCCTTCTGACCGCGGAGACCTCGAGCGGTGCGGAGGTCCTCTATCAAAACGGGGCGGACTACGTGTGCCTTCCTCGCCTCCTGGGAGCGAAGGCCATAGCCGATGTCCTGGAGAGGATCGAAAGCGGTGACGACCGGAATTTCGCATTCGAATTTACCCGCTCACTGAAGGAGCGCCGGGAAGTCTTGGATTAAGCTATCCTGCATAAGCTGTTAAATTATTAAGATAAGTAATTATTATCACATACCTTAAAAGTTCTTAATCAATCTAACGCCTCGTGCTACACCCCTCCCATGAAAAAAATAATTTTGCTCTCTACGATCCTATCGATCAGTTCTCCCCTTTTCGCCGAGGACACCCCCGGCAGCACCCTCTTGAGTTACTTCGCGGCCAACTGCCGGACACAGAGTGACTGGACCAAGGGGGCCCTCGCCGACTCCAACGCGCTCATCGACGTGCTGAAGAACTTCAGCCAGGATCCGGACTGCAAGAGCCTGAGCGGGGCCGTGACCCAGCTGGGACTCCTGAGCAAGCAGCTCTCGGACATGCAGAACCTGAACGAATCCAAGCTCAAGATCGCCGAATACAATTCCCAGGAGCAGGAACTCCTGATCCACCTCACGCAGACCACGGACCCGACGAGCATCAGCGAGATCAACTTCCAGCTCCGGTCTCTGCAGCTCAACCGGGCGGCCATCGTGGGTCGGGACAAGAGCCTGAAGGAGCTCACCGGGCCCGACAAGGCCCAGGCGATGACCAACATCGTCCAGATCGCCAACTCGAGCTTCTCCCAGATCACCGGGAACCAGAAGTGCCTGGCGAAGAACCCGGGCATCCTCAACAAGGCCACCGCCATCGTCACCGCCATCGGTTCCGCGGCAACCGTGGTGAACCCGGCCATCGGCATCGGCCTCACCGCCGGCTCGACCTTCATGGGCGAGACCATCGAAGGGATCCGCAGGCTGAAGAACGCCAAAGAAATCCGGAAGGTCGCCGACCTCACCACCGCCTCGGAGGCCTACAAGTGCGCGCTGGAGACCATGTCGGACCGCTGGTGCCAGATGAAGGACGCCGAAGCCTTCCTGAACTACAAGTCGACCCTCGCGAACTTAAGGCCCGGCCCGGGCCTCTCCTCCGCCGTGAAGATCAACGACCGGGAGGTCCCGGCCCTCATCGACTGGCTCAACAAGCTCCGGAACGGAGCGAAGCTCGCCACCACCGCGGACTCCGATCGCCGCAACCGCGTCCTCGAGCGAGAGCTCTCCGTGCGGAAGAATGAGAACCGCGGGAACTCCCTCCTGGAGGAGAGCAAGGAACTCTACAACAACCCGAGCAACACCGACGAGGACCGCTGGGACATCATCCGGAACATCGTGGGTGCCCTGACCTCGGCGAACTCCTAATCGCCCGGGGGCGGCGAAGCCCACGAGGGGCCGATGTACGACGTCCTCCGCGCCGGGTACGCGCCCTTCTTCCTCATCGACGTGCCGGACGACGACTCGATCCGAAGCCCGGAAGGGACCTACCTCACCCTCGAAACCTGGAAGAAGCCCGCGGGCTTCACGGTCGACCTCGAGAAGGTCACCACGAAGTTCAACGAGTGGGTGCTGAAGGCCAACGCCCGGGTGAAGCGCGAGCTCGCCCAGATCATCCAGCCGGACACGCTCCAGACCATCACCGGCGCCTTCGACCCGAGCTTCAACCGCTGGAAGATCTCTCCGATGACGGCCCTGAACAACATCATCCTCTTCCTCGAGAAGAACCCGCCGAAGGCCGACGACCTCGCCTTCACGAAGGTCTACGCCGACACCCTCGACAAGCTCAAGAAGATCCACACCAAGGTCGTCGCGGCCGTCGCGACCAAGGAACTCGCCACGCCGGTGGAGGAGGTCTACGAGCTCGCCCAGCTGAAGTTCGGGACCGTGGTCATCGAAACTCGGCTCGACATGATCCTCCGGCTCACCATCCTCACCCTCATCGAGAACAGCACGCCGGACGACCAGGCCCTCGTCGCCCAGCTCCTCGCCGCCAACCGGTTCAACGACACCCTCACCCGCGCCAGCGGGAGCGACGGCCTCTCCGGCGTGCGCCGGGACATCGGCCGGGCCAAGCCCTACACCATCAAGAACCTGAACTCCTTCCTCGAGATCTTCGGGGACAACATCGAACGCATCCTGCGGAAGCTCATCCAGGAAGAAGAGGCCAGCAAGAAGACCGTGGCGGCGTCCTTCCGCTACGCCCGCACCGAGATGTGCTTCCTCCTCCTGGGAGTCCCGGACTTCGGTTCGTCGAACCTAGGCCAGTACTGCGAGGGACTGAAGTTCACCTCCCAGGTCGCCGGGGGCCCGGAGTCCGAAGTGCTGACCTCCGAGGTGATGGACGCGGACTACAACGACCGCGCCTGCGCCTACCGGGACTACTTCCGGAAGAGCAGGATCTTCGACACCTGGGGAATCAAGTAAGGGACCGCCGCTAGCGGATGTTGTCCGGAGTCACCTGCACGCCGTCCCTGGAGTAGACGGCCCGGCCGTCGCGGATCTTGAAGTGGTGGTTCCCGTTGATGGAGTACGTCGGCGAGCCCAGGGCCGTGAGGGGACTGATGCCGGACAGGCCAAAGGTGTACTGCCGGGAGCAGGTGGCGATGACGTCGAAGCCGACGGTGTTCCCGTCGAAGTCCTGGATGATGTGGGAGCGGGAGCACTCGAGCTGGCCCAGGAGGGTCTTCAGGTCCCGGGTCACCGTCCGGGCATCGGACTTGTTGAACGTCGCTTTGGAGAGTTGGTTCGAGTCCATGATCGTCCAGTAGATCTGGTAATTGGCGAAGGCCGGGATGGACGCGAAGACGGTGAGGGCGGCGGCGACGGTGGTCACTTTCATAGTTTCTCCGTGAGTTAGGATTCAAGGAGGAAAATGCACACCCGGTGCCAGGCCTGGGTCGAAACCCTAGAGGTTTGGGAGTCGGATGGGTGGACAAGTGGTGAAAGATTCGACAGAAAACGCCGCCGGCACCGGGTGGGCCAGCGGCAGAGAAGGATTATTGCATTTTACCGAGGCGGCAGGTGAAGGACGTGAGCGCGAGGGAAGCGGTTCTGGTCTTAACTCCGGCGAGCTCCATGACGACGGCTTCGCTTCTCGCGGTGAAGCCCGGAGCGGCCTTGCGACCCATGACGTAGAACTTCGAAACCGGGCCAGAGGTATCTCTCTTGACGGCGATGTCGGAGAGGCGGAGATCGGTGAAGGCCCGGACGCAACCTTCGGTCTGGGGATGGGTGATGATCTTGAAGAAGTCGGCCAGGTCCTTGTTCGGGTCCTGAGCAAAGGCCGAGGTGCTGAGAGCGATAACTAGAGCAGCGAAGAATTTCATAAGGTCTCCTTTTCCGTTGGAAGGGTTATCCTCAAAAGATTCATGTATTTCAATCGTTTTCCTGGTTCCGGGTCCAAGTGAGTAGTTTTTATACTATGTAAGTTACTGAAAGCCCTGGGCCCGATTGAGACCTTTGCAAATGTAAGGAAAAGCAATTTATTCCCCGTTCCTTCGAAGACAGGGAGATCTTAAGCTGGACCTACGGATAAGATTGAACTCCTAACAGGTTTCCCGTAGAACATGACCGAATTACTAAGAGCAAAGCACATCCTCGTGTCCCATGAGTACGAAGCCAAGGACCTCCGTGCGAAGCTTGGCCGGGGGGAATCGTTTGAGAGCCTCGCCCGGGACTTTTCGCTTTGCCCGTCGAGCAAGCACGGTGGAGACTTAGGTGAGTTTCCTAAAGGTCGCATGGTTCCGGCGTTCGAGAAGGCGCTCCTCGCACTGGAGAAGGACCAGGTCTCCGGCGTGGTGCGCACGCAGTTCGGCTACCACCTCATCAAACGTCTCCTGTAGAGCTTACAATCCCACTTCCCATTTTCTCCGCGCTCTGACATTATCCTCCCGACTTTTCACCACCCGGGAGCAAACTATGAAACTTGCCATCTTCCTCGCCTCGATCACCCTCACCGCGACCGTCACCGCCACCGCCGCGACGAAGTCCACCATCGCCGAAGTCCTGCGATCCGAAGAACGGGTCTGTGACCGGATCAACGACGACAACCTGAAGCTCGAGTGCTACCAGCTCCTCGACCGGAACCAGTTCGACCGCACCTCGCTGAACTTCTGCGACCAGCTCGACGACGCCGCCCCGACGGTCTACTGCCTGGTGAACCTCGCCAACCGCAGCCTCGAGTCTTCCGCCGCCGACGTCTGCGCCCGGATCCGCGACGACTACGAAGCCATCCGCTGCGTGCAGAACGCCCGCGACAGCTTCTACGTCCCCGCCGCCCTGAGCTTCTGCGACGGGATGGAGAGCGCCTCCGGCACCACTACCTGCATGGGCATCTTCTCTAATAAACGAGTCCAGTCCTCTGCCGCGAAGGCCTGCGCCCGGATCAACAACGAAGCCTCTAAGCTCGAGTGCGGAAGGGCGATCGTGGGCCGCTTCTTCTCCGAGTCCCACGTCCAGCTCTGCGATTCGATGGAGACGGCGACCGCCACCGTCAGATGCTTCCAGCAGTTCTAATCAAGCTCCTCTAGACTCAACAACTCGCACGACTTCCCCGGCCCGAGGACCAACCATCCTCGGGCCGTTTTCGTTTCGCGAGGTCCTTACTCCGAAGGTCTGAATCCCTCGCCGCTGGTTGTGGGAGGCGCAGAGGATGCGGATGTTGTTTGCGGATCTGCTTCCTCCCATGGCGAAGGGTTGGATATGGTCCCACTGGAGGTTCCTGCGTTCCGGGCAGCGGGTACCGTCTTTGTTCTTGTGCTCGCACTGGTTTTTTGAACGGTAAATTGATAAGGCGGCCAGTCTCCAGAAT
>SXUH01000361.1 GCA_005791855.1 Bdellovibrionales bacterium | reverse complement strand
CCCACGGCTACGGACTCAACCAGTGGCTCTCCCCACTCACCAATCTGCGCGACGACGCCTACGGCGGGACGGTGGAGAAGAACCTCACCCTCATCACCACCATCCTCCGCGAGATCAGGGCTTCCTTCCCCGAGCTCATCCTCGCGGTCCGCATGCCCGGGCAGGACTTCTTCCCCGGGGGCCTCACACCCCAGGACGCCGTCACCATCGCGAGGGCCCTCGAGGCTTCGGGAGTCGAGATCCTCGACGTCTCCTCGGGGATCGGCGGGTGGCGGAGGCCCGGCGTGCGCTCCGGGGAAGGGTACCTCGTGGAGGAAGCGGGCCTCATCCAGAGGAACGTCTCCGTTCCCGTGATCGGAGTCGGGGGGATCGAGTCGAAGGCTTACGTGAATTCGATCCTCAGAGAGGGGACGGTGAGCCTCGCTGCCATCGGGCGGGCCATGCTGAAGGATCCGGAGTTCTTCTTCGGGTCAGGTTAGGAAGCTGTACTTGGCGGCGTTCCGGCGGTCGATGAAATTGTAGGCGAGGTCCATCACCGTGTCGACGTCCATGGGCTTGTTGATGTAGGCGTCGGCGTAGAAGCTGCGGGTGAGGGAGGCGATGTCTTTCTTCGCCGTCATCACCACCACCGGGATGTTCTCCAGGCGCTTGTGCTTGGCCTTCTCCGAACAGAATTCTCCGCCGTCCATCTCCGGCATCATGTAGTCCAGGAGGATCAGGTCCGGAAGGTTCCCATCACCCAGCTGGTCTAACTTTTCAAGGGCGACCTTGCCGTTTGGCGCAGAGACGATGTCAAAGTTTTCGAAGAGCAGCAATTGCTCCAAGGATGAGAGGATATCTGCATCGTCATCGATTGCTAAAATTTTTTTCTTTTTCGAGAGGGGTGCCATGAGTTAAAAATACATTTGCAGTTGTGTTAAATCAATCTTACTTAATCCAACACGTTAAAATTTAGTCAGTCTTAGGAATTACAGTTTTCATCACTTGCGGATATATTTAGATTTCTAAGTAATTGAAATTTCTTTTTACATTTCTCGGGTCACTAGCCCTTTGTAAAACTCTTCGATATGAAAATAAAAGTAGAGGACGAGCCGGATGGAACCCACAAAAAGCATTTTAATTATCGAAGACGACCATGACGCCCGTGTGGCGCTTCGCATGGTCTTTGAAGACATGAACTTCGAAGTCTTCACCGCTCCCAATGGGCTGGAGGGAATTAAAATCCTCTTCGAACACAAGCCGAACCTGATCATCCTGGACCTCATGATGCCTCTCATGACCGGCGAAGAGTTCCTCCGGGTGAAGAGCGGGACTCCGGAGTGGGCCCAGATCCCGGTGATCGTCATCAGCGCCTCCCAGGAGCACCTCAACAGCGTCCAGATCATGCCGAAGCTTAAGAAGCCCCTGGACCTCCACAGCCTCTCCCACCTAGCCCAAGAAAACATCGCCGTCTAACGAAAATCATCTGACTATTCTCACCGAAAGGCTTATTATCCTGAGCAAATTTCAGGAGACTTTATGCTTTGGATCACCGTCATCGAATGGCTAGCGCGGCTCGTGCTGGTCGTCCTCATCGTGCTCTCGATCTGGTCCGTGACCATCATCATCGAGAGGAAGAGATTCTTCGCCTCTCTGGTCCTCCCGGACGCCTCCGTGAAGCAGAAGATGCGGTCCGGGACCGCCCCCACGGGCCAGGCCCACTTCTACAGCGAGATGCTCAGTGAGTTCTCTCGGCTGAAGAACGCCGAGCAGATCGACAAGGCCTTCGACGCGTACACCTTCGAGAAGCGCAAGGAACTCGAGAAGGGCCTGCCGGTCCTCGGGACCCTGGGATCCACCACGCCCTTCGTGGGACTCCTCGGAACCATCCTCGGCATCATCGTGAGCTTCGGCGAGCTCTCCCGCGGAACCGGAAGCACCAACACGGTGATGTTCTCCCTCGCGGAAGCCCTCATCCTCACGGCCGTGGGCCTCCTCGTCGCGATCCCCGCGGTGGTGGCCTACAACTACTTCAACCGGAAGGCGAAGCTCGTCCTCGGTGAGGCCGCGAGCCTCAAGGACCTCTTCATCGCCTACAGGGGGTAAACCGTGGCGGCCAGACTCGACCAGGACGACGACGGAATCAACGACATCAACATCACACCCTTCGTGGACGTGGTGCTCGTTCTCCTCGTGATCTTCATGGTGACCGCACCGGTGATGATCAAGGAGAGCCTCAAGGTCAACCTCCCGAAGACCCTCACTTCGGATATTACGACGAAGGCCGCGACCCTCGGCGTGGCGATCACCAAAGAAGGACAGGTGCTCTTGAACGGGAACCTCCTCGGTGACGAGGCCCTCGCCCGGGAGCTCGCGGACATCTCCCGGAAGGCCGCCGACACCACCTTCCTCATCAGCGCCGATACGGACGCCCGCCACGGCGACGTGGTGAGGTTCATCGACCTCCTCAAGAGGAACAACCTCAACCGCTTCGCCCTGCAGGTGGAAAAGGTCAAGGCCCCGGCACGATGAACGCCCTCGCCCTCAAACCCTGGCAGACCTCGCTCCTCGTGCACCTCTCTCTGGCGCTCGGCTTTTTCTTCCTGACTCAGGTGAGGCTGCCCGTCTCCGAGGTCTACGAGATCCCCGTGGTGGTGACCGGGCCCGAGGAGGTCCAGAACCTCACCGAGGTGAAGGAGAAGCCGAAGGTGGTGCTCAAATCGGTGAACGAACCGGCCCCGGAGGCGAAGGCCGCCCGGGAGGTCTTCGGAGCTTCGAGGAATTCTCACACCGACGCGTCGGTGGGGGACGACGGGGTGGAGGCGAAGAAGGGGAACACGCTCGCCAAGGAGTCGGACCAGGAAGTCCTGAAGGACTCGGACGCGGATTCCCTGCCCACGCCGACGGAGGAGTACCTGGTTTCGGAGATGCCGTCTGTGCTCTCGGAGGTCCGACCCGTCTATCCGAAGGAAGCCCGGGCTCAGCAACTGGAGGGACCCGTCGTGATGAACATCCTCATCGACGAGACGGGGAAGGTGCGACAGGTGACGGTGGTCGAAGGCGATGAGCTCTTCCGCCCCGGGGCCATGGAAGCCATGAAAAAATTCAAGTTCAAACCGGCCCAGGTAGATGGAAAGCCCGTGGCCGTGAAAATCCGCTACACCCTGAGATTCCAACTGGAGTACTAATGTACCTCGTCTTCTTCTTCCTGCTCTCCTCCTTCGGTTTCACGCAAGAGCCCCAGGGCCCCCGGGGCACGCTGGTGGAGAAGGGAACCCGGAAGCCCCTGGCCGATGTGAGCGTGTTCATCCTTCCGGAGAAGCTCAAGGCGGTGACCAACCAGCAAGGGGAGTTCGTCTTCGAATCCGCACCCCTGGAACAAGCCTGTACGCTCATCGTCAACTCCACCGGGTACCTGAAGTACGAGGAGAGTCTCCCGTGTGGCAAGATCTCGGAGAAAAAAATCTACCTCGAGAAGAAGTTCTACACCTCGTTCGAGACCACCGTCACCGGGAAGTACAACAAGCGCGACGACCAGGCCCAGAGCCTGACCCAGGAAGAATTCCTCAAGGCCCCGGGCTCCTTCGGCGGGGACCCGGTGCGGGCCGCCCAGAACCTCCCCGGGATCGCGCAGAACGGAGCGAGCGCGCAGATCATCGTCCAGGGGGCGAGTCCGGACGACACGGCCTACCTGATCAATGGCCACCGGGTACCGCTGGTCTTCCACTTCGGCGGGCTCTCCAGTGTGATCACGCCCGAAGCCGTCGACCGGGTGGAGCTCCTCCCGAGCGGCTACGGCCCCGAGTACTCCCGGGCCATCGGAGGGATCATCGGCCTCACCACCAAGGATCCGAAGCGGGACCGGGTCCACGGGATCGCCTTCATCGACCTCCTCAACTCCGGGGGCCTCATCGAGGGCCCGGTGGATGAGAAATCGAGCTTCCTCCTCGCCGGCCGCTACAGCTACATCGGACAGGCGCTCAAGGTCGTCGCCGCCCAGAACGATAACTTCGAACTCACGGCCGCGCCCACGTACTACGACTTCACCGGGATCTACGAGCGCCGGATGGACGAGAAGAACCGCCTCAAGACCACCTTCATCGCCAGCCGGGACGAGCTCAAGCTCATCCTGAGCAAAGCCGCGGACAACGATCCCTTGCTCCGCGGGAAGTTCACCAACCGCACGGAGTTCTTCCGGCTGATCCCGCAGATCTCCACTCAGCTGAGCGAGACCACCCGCATGGACCACTCCCTGGGCCTGGGCCGGGATTCGATCCTCGTGGACATCGGGGGCCGCTACCTCGACGTGAACTCCAACGTCCTGAGCCACCGCTCGGAGCTCCTGAAGGAGTGGAGTGGGAAGTCGAAGACCTTCGTGGGCCTCGATAACCAGCTCAACCAGTCCGACTTCCGCATCAACCTCCCGAACTCCTACGAGATCGGGGGCGTGGGAACGCCGTTCTCCGTGGGAGAGGCGCGGAAGTTCGACGACACGGAAACCCTGGTCCAGCTTGGTGCCTACGTGAGGCAGGAGCTCAAGCCCAGCGCCGACTCCCGGTGGACCTTCCTCCCGAACGTCCGCTTCGACCACTTCAGCGTGAACGACGATTCGGTCGTCCAGCCCCGGTTCCAGCTGCGCTACCAGCAGAACCCGAGCCTCCTCTACCGCGCGTCCTGGGGCAAGTACGTCCAGTCGCCGAGACCCCAGGAGATCAGCGACAAGTACGGGAACCGGAACCTCCGGTCCCCGTCCGCCTACCACTACACCGTGGGCTTCACCAAGGATTTCCGAAGCGGCGGCTCCGAGGGCCTCGAGCTCACCAACAACTACTTCTACAAGGAACTCGAGGACGTGGTGAACCCGGACCTCGAGCGCAACTACGTGAACAACGGCTCGGGCACCATCATCGGGGGCGAGGTCCAGGCGAAGTACCGCAAGGCCGAGTGGACCTCGCAGCTCGTGTACACGCACCTCAAGAGCCGGCTCCACACTCCGGGCTTCGGGACGAGACCCTCGGAGAACGACCAGACCCACAACCTCAACCTCATCGGCGCCTACGGCACCGAACGCTGGCGCTACTCGGCCCGCTTCCGCTTCGTCACCGGGAACCCGTACACTCCCGTGGCGGGCGCGACCTACGACAGCGACAACGACGTCTACATCCCGACCCGGGGCCGGATCTACTCCCAGCGCTTCGACCCCTTCAACCAGCTCGACATCCGGGTGGACCGGAACTTCGTCTACGAGAAGTGGATCCTCACGGCCTACCTCGACATCCAGAACGTCCTCAACCAGGCCAACGCCCAGAACGTGGAGTACTCCTACGACTACCGCGAGAAGAAGAAGGTCCGGGGCCTTCCCATCCTCCCGACCATCGGCCTCAAAGGAGAGTTTTAACATGAAGTCCCTGACCCTGATCTGCGCGCTCTTCCTCTTCGCTTCCTGCGGGGACGACTTCCGCAAGGTCGACGCCCTCGACCGCTTCCGCATCCTCACCGTCATCGCCGACAACCCGGAGGTCGCTCCCGGCGGAACCGCCAACCTCGAGCTCTTCGTCTCCGACCCCAAGGGCGGCGGGAGGATCATAGCCGGCACCACCGTCTCCTGCATCGACCCCGGCATTTCCGTCGGCGCGGACGTGAGCTGCGACCACGACCCGGCCCGGGTCACCGGAACCTACACCATCGACACCACCACCGCCGACCTGACCTCGAACCTCTTCACGGGCGTCTCCGGGAGCCTCGCGGTCACCGTCCCGGCCACCATCCTCCAGGGCCTGAGCAGCCGGGAAGAGTTCAACGGCGTGGGCTACATCGTGATCTTCACCTTCACCGTCGACTCCCAGACCGTCTCCACCTTCAAACGGATCGTCGCCACCACCCGGACCACCCTCAACGCCAACCCCGTGGGCGGAGTCGTCCAGAAGAACGGCGGAGCCTTGGGCGGCTCCCTCCAGAAGGAAGACAAGCTCACCATCAGCGGCGCCGCTGCCGAGAGCTACGACGTCGTCAACGTCGACGGGACTCAGGAGACGAAGACCGAAACCCTGAGCGTCGCCTGGTACATCACCCACGGCGAGTTCGACCGGCCCAAGACCCGTCCCGCCGAGGAAACCGAGTACCAGGACAGTCCGCTGTCGTCGCAGATGATCCTCGTGTCGGTGATCCGGGACGAGCGGGGAGGGGTGCAGGTGCTCCGGGAGTCGTTGTAGGGTTCGAAGCGGGGACGTTTTTGGACGGTAAATTGATAAGGCGGCCAGTCTCCAGAATGAGTTTGGTTTAAAATTGGTTTTTCAGAACTAACTTAAACTTCTCAAACAGGAGACCGACCAATGAGTATCGAGACAGAGTACGACCACTATATCGCAGTTGACTG
>SXUH01000360.1 GCA_005791855.1 Bdellovibrionales bacterium | reverse complement strand
GCACATCAAGCGCGTGGTCGCGACCCAGGCCTTCAAGGACGCCGTCATCAACCACACCTACGGCGGGGTGAAGAAGTTCGTCGACAACGGCGGCTACAGCAACACCCAGATCTACAACATGATCCTCGACGGCGCCGAGGAGCTGACTCCGACCAAGAACAACACCATGGACCTCGAGGTCGAGCTCTACTACGAGAACACCAGCACCGTCGGGTACACCTACCCGAACACCCGGCGCATCTGGGTGAACACGAAGTTCTTCAACTACTACTCTCCGGAGGAGGTCGCGGGGAACCTCATGCACGAGTGGCTCCACAAGGTCGGCTTCGAGCACGCCTACAACTACTCCACCAGCCGCGACTACTCGGTCCCCTACGCCATCGGCTACATGATGGAAGAGCTCGACGGCCCGGAGACCACGTACTTCAACCCGGCCACGAACCTCACGGTCGCCGCCGCCGGCACCGGCGTGACCCTGCGGTGGACCGCGGCCTCGTCTTCGAACGGCATCTCCGAGTACAAGATCTACCGCAAGCTCGCCGGCGCGACCACGAGCTACCTCCAGGGGAGCACCACTGGCCTCACCTTCACCCAGACCGCTCCGACGACCTCCGCGACCTACTACGTGAAGGCGGTGGACGGGGACGGCGCGACCAAGAACTCGGCGACGGTCCAGTACGTGAAGCCGTCCCTCACGGCACCGACGAACCTCTCCGTCTCCACCACCACCTCCGGCCTCACCGTGAAGTGGGCGGCGGCCACGGGGGCGAAGGAGTACAAGGTCTACCGGAGACTCGACACCTCGTCGACGGCCTACCTCCAGGGAACGACGACGAGCCTCTCCTTCACCCAGGCCAAGCCGTCCGTCGGCGCCGCCTACTACGTCCGCTCGGTGGACGCGAACGGGAACACCCTGAAGTCGGTCGAAGTTAGATACAATCGATAGGCCGAAGCGGCTTCCGGGGCCGGCGGGGAACCTCGCCGGCCTTTTTTATTTCTGCGCGGGGAAGAGGTCCTCGTACTGCTTGGAGAGCAGGGACTTCAGGTACTCGTCGGACTGCTGCTTCAGGATCTGCTCGAGGTGGTTGGAGATGAGCTTCGGGTCCTGGATGGTCTCCACAAGGACGGAGAACATCTCCGAGAGGTACTTCTCGTAGGAGAGCTTCTTCGACTCCTCGACCTCCTGGTCCTCCATCAGCTCCTTCAGGCAGACCTTCTTGATCTGGTCCTTCGACGGCACGGCCTTGAGGTCCTTGATGAGCTTCATCTTCTTCTCGAAGTCGTCCCCCAGGGTCTCGAGCCGCGTGGTGATCTTCGCCGCCTGCTCCTCGGGAGAGAGGTCCTTCGAGGCCGGTTCGCGCTTAGCCGCGGCCGCGGCGTCGTCGAAGACGGCGTCCTGGGTGAAGACGGTCCCGAAGCTCGCGGTGGAGCCGGTGAGGAGGAGTCCGATCATGAGTTTCTTCCATAAAGTAAACATAGGCATTCCTAGGCTAGTTTGAGGTTCCCATCTATTTTAGAAGAACTCCGGGCCGGAGGGATCCGGGGCTCAAGGGGTGCTACGGAATCCCGAGGGTTAGGTGGAGCTTCGGATAAGGGAGGTGCCAACGTTTCTGGGCGAAAGCTAGTCTCGGGTCGCTTGGGTCTCGAGCTGGTACGAGAGGTGCCGGACCAGGGCCCGGGCCACCGGAGCGCTCCGGAGGTGGATGTAGAGCTGCGGGTGGGTGACGACGTCCTCGACCAGCCAGTTCCCGGTGCCGAGGGCGACTTCCCTCCGGTCGACGACGAGGTACTTCGAGTGGGAGAAGGTCGTGGGCACGCTCAGGTGGAGGTCGGCAAGGCCCGCGCCGCGCAGGCGCCTCACCGTCGCCCGGTTGGCCCGGACGTACGGGTAGGCGAAGGTCGCGTGCTGGTGGACGAACCCCGTCACCGCCACTCCCCGTTCGTGGGCCTCCACCAGGGCCCGCTCGATCTCCCGGTGGTTGAAGAAGTAGATCGAAAACTCGATCCGCCGCTTGGCCCTCCCGAGCATGTCGATGATCGCGTCCTTGAATCCCCCGTCGGCCAGCAGCGGCGGGGCGAGCTCGACCCCGCCGTGGCCCCCGCCCTTCCAGAGGTGGTCGAAGTACTTCCGGAACTGCCGGGCGACCTCCTCGTCGTCGAGGAGGAGGTTCGCCTCGTTGTTCTTCATGATGGACTGGTTGGTGAGGTTGGTGGAGCCGAAGAGGACGTACCGCCCGTCCACGCAGAAGCCCTTGGCGTGGGTGGAACCGAAGCGCACCTCGACGCCGGCGTCCGCGAGGAAAGCCGCCGTGACCTTGTTCCGGTCGGAGGTCTCCCGCAGGCCCTCGGTGAACAACCGGATCCGGAGCTTCTTCCCGTGCCGGCGCTTGAGCTCCCGGAGCGCGCGGGCGACCTCGTAGGGCGCCCCCCGCGTGGCGTGCACGCCGGCGGCGCTCCCGATGGCGAAAGAGTAGGAGATGACGTCGATGGTCTTCCGCGCCTTCGAGAGGAGGGCGAGGAGGACCGGCAGGTAGTCCTGGTTCACCACCACTCTGGGCTTGGCCGGTGCCAGGGCTACTTGTCCTCGAGGGCCTGCTCGAGCTTCTCGACGTGGGCCTTGTCTTCCTGGAGCTGGGCTTCGTACTTCTTGATCGAGGCCTTGTCGATGTCGACCTGGGCTTCGTCGTCGCGCTTCTTCTGCTCGGCCTTCTTAATGTTCTGCTCGTCGATCTTCACGTTGTTCTTCGCCTGCTGGAGCTGGGCCTTCACGTCCTGCTGCTGGTACTGGACCGCGGGCCTCGTCCCGACCGTCTCCACGGTGGAGCTCTGGTAGGTCTCCCCGTCCCCGGCGCGGAACTCCTTGGTCTGCGTGTTGGTGTTGGTGGTTGTCGTGCTCTGCCCTCCGGCGGAAGTCGGCGTCGTCGGTGCGGTCGCGCCGGTCTGGGCGAGGGCCGTCGCCGCGAAGAGCGAGAGGCCAAGGGCGGTGGCGAGTCTAGTCTGTTTCATAGAACCTCCTGGGTGAGTGGTCTCACCCTCAAGCTTACGGCCCGCTCCCCGGCGAGTGAACCTCGGGGGTTTTCCTTTTAGGATTAATCAAGGTCTCGGGCCTTGGCCCTGCGTTTCTCATGCGAACGGGTCGGGATAATCTTGAACTAGTCATCCCGGCCCGGATCGCTTTACAATCTACCGATGACGACGAAAGAACACATCATCTCTGTGGAAAACCTCAGCAAGACCTACGCGTCCGGGTTCAGCGCCCTCTCCGAGGTGAACCTCTCCATCATCCCCGGAGAGATCTTCGCGCTCCTCGGGCCCACCGGCGCCGGGACGACCACGCTGAGCAACATCAGCTGCGGCATCGTCAATCCTTCGGGAGGACGGGTGCGCACCGGGGGCCACGACATCGTCCGGGAGTACCGGAGCGCGCGCGCGAAGATCGGCCTCGTTCCCCAAGAACTCTCCACGGACATGTTCGAGAAGGTCTGGGACACGGTCCGCTTCAGCCGGAACCTCTTCGGCAAGCCGGACAACCACGCCCACCTGGAGAAGGTGCTGAAGGACCTCTCTC
>SXUH01000046.1 GCA_005791855.1 Bdellovibrionales bacterium | reverse complement strand
TGGCCGGTGACATCATCGGCCTCTACGACACCGGCAAGTACCAGATCGGAGACACCTTCTCCCTCGGCAAGAAGCTCATCCGCTAC
The DNA here is from genome assembly GCA_005791855.1 of Bdellovibrionales bacterium. GTDB lineage: Bacteria > Bdellovibrionota > Bacteriovoracia > Bacteriovoracales > Bacteriovoracaceae > Peredibacter. The sequence continues at coordinate 2,695 of SXUH01000046.1, read as the reverse complement.
ACCGGGATCCCGAGCTTCTCCCCGGAGCTCTTCATGCGCGTGACGGCGAAGGATCCGATGAAGGCCAAGCACCTGGAGAAGGGCCTGGGCCAGCTCTCCGAGGAAGGCGCGACCCAGCTCTTCATCCGGAGGAACACCAACGAGAAGATGCTCGGCGCCGTGGGGGCGCTCCAGTTCGAGGTGGTGAAGTTCCGCCTGGAGGACGAGTACTCGGTGGAGGCCACCTACGAGCAGGTCTCCTGGGCCGGGGTCCGCTGGCTCAAGTTCCCGGACAAGAAGACGGAGGAGAAGTTCTGCCAGGAGTACTCTTCGGTGATCATGGATGACAAGGAGAAGCGGGTCTGCTTCGCCGTCCGGACCGAGTGGGACCTCAAGCTCGCCCAGGAAAAGAATCCGTCCGTGGGCTTCTTCAAGAACTCCGACTACATCGAGTAGCTGCTCGCGTTCTCCTCCGGAGCACCCTGAGCTTTCAGACTCGAGTCGGCGTGCGCGACCCGGCAGGGAAGCTCGATCACAAAGCAGGTGTTCGCCTCGCGCTCGTCGTAGTAGAGCCGGCCCCCGTGGTCCTCGACGATCTTCTTGGAGATGGAGAGCCCCAGCCCCGTGCCCCCCTCCGCCTTGGTGGTGAAGAACGGGTCCAGCACCCGGTTCTTGATCGCCTCGGGGATGGCGCACCCGGAGTCCTTGATGTGGATCTTCACCGCGTGCTGGTTCTGGGTCATGTAGATCTGCACCCAGGGGTTCGGGAGCTTCGAGACGGCGTCGAAGGCGTTGTTGAGGAGGTTGATCAGGACCTGGGAGAGCTCCACGCTCTGGCCCTCGACCTCGATCTCGGGGATCGGGGCCACCAGGAGCTTGATGTTCTTCTGGCGGAACCGCTCCTCGCAGAAGCTGATGGTTTCGCTTAGGAGGACGTCGAGCTTGATCCCGCTCTTCTTGTTGGTGATCTGCGACTTGGTGTACTTGCGCAGGGACCGGATGATCTTGGACACCCGTTCGCTGGTGAGCTCGATCTGATCCAGGTTCCGCAGGAGGGAGTCCTTCTCCGCTTCGTCGTTGATCACCTGGCTCTTCAGGTGCGAGGCCCGGCCCAGGATGATACCCAGAGGATTGTTGATCTCGTGGACGATCTCGGCCGTCATCTCCCCGAGGGCGTAGAACTTCGACTTGCTCTCGAGCTGCGTCCCCCGCTCCTCGATGATCTTCCGGAGGAACTCCTGCTGGGCCTTCTGGATGTCGAAGGTGGTCACCGCCGGAAGGAGGACGGCCATGAGGATGGTCGAGAAGAGGACCACCATGAAGCCCGCGCTCGAGAGGGCGTGGTTGTAGCGTAGGAACGGGTAGACCATGACGAAGGTGAAGATCAGCATGCAGTTCAGGAGGAGGAGCTGGTGCGGGATCGAGCCCTTGGAGGGCCTCACACTCCGGTAGCACTCGACGACGTGGTCCGTGCCCGCGAGGAACACCCCGATGCTCGCCGGGAGCGTGATGGCGAGGAAGGAGTCGGTGAACACGCCGAGGGTGCCGCCGACGGCGTACCCGGTGGCCATGAGGTAGAGGTGCCAGGGCCTGAACAGAGACCGCCCCGCGACGTCTTCCAGGATGAGCCGGATGGTCCGGATCCTCCACACCCACAGGAGGCTCGAGAGGGCCACGATCCGCGGCTCCTGGCCCTGGGTGAGCACCGAGACCACGTAGTAGCAGCTGTAGGAAACCCAGAACTCCAGGATGTGGAGCTGCCGCGGCTGCCGTTCGGAGTTGTAGATCAACCCGAAGATGGCCGTCATCATGAGCGCCGTTAGCAGCGAAATGTTGAGCATAGAGGCCGCGGTGATTTCCATGGAAGAAATTTATGCTATCCGAGGCGATCTGGGAGTTAAATTTTTCTTAATAAGAATGACAAAGGCCGGAGAACCTCCGGCTTTCTTAGGGTGAGCTAAAGATTTTTTAAATTATCTCACAGTAGGTTTGAACCAACAGAGCGGTCTCAGACCGAACTTGTGTCCCGTCGACCCGTGGCAGGTCCCTGGACCTCGTCTTTCTGAGAGAGGTCTTCGTTGAAGGACTTGTCACACAAGGCACCCTGGAAGTAGGTATCCAGCCGGCACTGGTGGGCCGGGTGGTTGTCGTAGGTCTTCGAGACCACTTTCTGGTCCGGAGTTTCGAACTTCGCCTCCGGCTGCTTCCGCAGGGCCGCGAAGAGAGCGGCGACGGAGGCGCCCGCCATGCCGTTTCGGATGCAGATGGCCCGCTCGTTGATGTCCTGGTGGGCGGCCGTGCACGCCTTCCCGAGGATCTCCGGGATCATCATCCTCTTCACGATGGCCGGGTTGTTATCGCTCAGGAAGGCCCGCCGCAGACACTTGAGGGTCGCGAAGTAGTCGGACTGGCCCTCGTTGGACGCCCACTTGTTGAGCAGCGGGATCCAGCTGTTGACCTTCGGCGCGCCTCCGAGGTGGTGGCCGATCTCGTGGCAGAGCACGAGGGCGAAGCCGTCGGCGGTGATGGTGTTGTGCCGGGCGAGGCCACCGAACATGTTCACGTTCCAGGCCAGGCCGCGGGTGGCGCTGGCGTTGACCGTCCCGTCGGTCCACTTCCGTGCGATCTTGAGGTTCCCGCCCATGCTGGCGGCGATGGGAGCGTAGATGGCCTCGATCCGGTCGATGACGGCGTTGAACTCGCGCTCGTCGATGGT
>SXUH01000359.1 GCA_005791855.1 Bdellovibrionales bacterium | reverse complement strand
TCCTCATCGTCACCTCTCTCTCCGCCTTCGCGCAGAATGACTACTACTCTCGCTACGAGGGGCCGCTCCGGCAGCTCCAGCGGCTCCGGGCGAAGAAGACGAGGTTCGCTCCCCCGGTCGTCACGGAGACTCCCGAGCAGATCTACAAGCGAGAATTCCTCACCGCCCTGAACGCCTACCGCGGGAACCTGGGCCTCTCACCGCTTGTGCATCAGCTGAACCTCGATCCCATCGCCGCGACTCACAGTCAGAACATGGCAAGCGGCTCCGTCCCCTTTAGCCACGACGGCTTCGAAGGGAGGTGCAGCGCCGCTTACCAACTCGTGTCCGGTGAATCCGGCTGCTCGGAGAACGTCATGTTCGGAGAGAACAGCCCGACCCTCGCGCTGCAGAGGTTCCTCGCCTCTGATGGACACCGTCGGAACATCGAACACCCGAGTGCTCGCGCCACCGGGATTGGCCTTGCCCGGAGTGCGAACGGGACTCTCTACTTCACTCAGCTCTTCATCATGCAGGACTACCTCTAGGGTCAGGAGAGGCGGTGAAAAGGCTTCTAGTGCCAACTTTAGTTGCTAGCTCTTTTCCCCATCCACTCCGCCGGCTTCCACGTGTAAGCTGGCGGAATCCCTAGGGAATCTGCACCCGACTGCCAACTCTTCGTGGGATCGTTCCGGGGGTGAGGTAAGATAGGAGCATGAAAACAAAACTTACTCTTCTCCTCCTAGTCTTAAGTGCGAACGCCTTCTCCACCGAGGTCTCCATCCTCGGCTGCGGAGACAAGATCGAACTCATGAAGCGGAAGCACAACTTCCCCGGCGCCGACGCGAACAAGGTCTGCGAGTACCTCGGCGGGACCCGGGCCTACTTCCGCGAAGAAGCCAAGTGGGACTGCAAAGAGGTCGACGAGTACATCTGTGAACAGGAAGAGTCGCTGAAGATGGTTGCCTGCGAAAGAAAATACGACTGCATCTAACCCTCCGACGCTCCTGAACCTCGGACGATGACGGTCCGGTGATCGGGAAACTCAAGCGTCACGGTCGTGTCGGAAGTTCTAAGTGCGGCGGACTTCTGGTTCTTCTGGACAGCTCGTTTCAGAATCTTCAACGCCCGGTCCGCTTCACAGAGTGGAACGACGATCCGCGGGACCCGGGAGAAGAGACTCCTCGGGAATCGGTACCGGGGCTTGCGACCCACGTCCGCTCCGATGACCACCCGACCCAAGCTCTCGACGACGAGTTCCTCCCAGACGCTTTTTAGGTCCTTGGAAGAAACGGAGACGACGTGTTCGCGGAAGTGGCGCTGGTCGATCTGGACGCGAAACTTCTTTTCTACTTTCCGAAGGATCTCCGGGCCCCGGACGCCTGGCAGGAACCTCACCCCCAGCCGAGTGTCTAGGACCTTGTACCGCCAGAGTCTGCGGGCCAGGGTTGCGACGGTCACCCCGGCAACGACGGCGACTGGCAGCCGAGCCTCGACACCGGCGAGGTGGTAGAAGCTAAGGATCAACCAACATCCCCCGAGGGGTCTATTCTGAAAGAACAGATAGGCCCCGAGGACGGAGAGGGGCCCCGCGGAGGCGGTTGCAACCAAGACCCCCGGACCGAGGTCGGGAAACAGAATCGCGATGAGAAGAGCCAGGAAGAGGCCCGTCCCCGCGAACCAAAGGAGGAGCTCGCCAGCGAGGGCTCTCCCCACCCAGGAGCTCACCGGCGAGACGTCTCTCCGGAAGCGTCGGGAGAAGATCAGAGCTGATCGCGAGAGCAGTCCCAGGACGGGCATGAGGAGCAGGTAGGTGAAGAGCCTCCTCGGGTGGGCCTGGTCGAGGTCGAACTGAAGGTAGATGAAGAGCGGAAGGGAGAAGAGGAAGCCTCCGCCGAGGCCCCTGGTGAAGGTGCCGAGGAGGTCAGCTTCGAAGAGCGATCGGAAGTCCTGGCTTCGGAAAAGCCTCCAGCTCCTGCGCCCGGGCCTGGACAGGCTCCACCGCCAGTTTAGGAACTCCGTCGTAAAGAACTGGACGAGGAGGCACGCCAGGAGCGTCCACGCCGGACTGGCCTGGAGAAACCTCGACCAGAAGGCGCTCGCCAGGATCAGAATGGTCACCGCTGCTTCCTGGAGGAAGGTGTGGTCGAAGGCCTGAGGGGGGATTCCTCTCCTCGCCTGGATGGCGGAGTCGAGGGTCCGGAAGAATCCGAGGACACACTGGACCACGAGGAGGATTCGGACGGAACCGAAGACGTTCGGGGAGAGGGGCGAGGAACCGAAGAGGAGGAGGAAAAGGACTCCGGAGCAGAGCCAGGTGAGGGCCCGGGCGCGGTGGAGGTCTCCGCTGTCCGGTGGCCCATTCTGGGTTCCGGTCCTTAGGTCCTCGAGAGCACCGAAGAGGAAGCCGGCGAAGAGGATCTGGCCCACTCGGAGGAAGAGGAACTCGCTCCACTGGAACCACGGGAAGAAGGCGGAGAGCAGGATGTACCGCAGAGCTTCGAAGCATCTGAGGAGCAGGTTCCGACTGAGGTACGTCTGGAGCCGCCGCAGGGCCCAGCTCCGGAGTCGCCCCGTGATCCAATGCTGCTCGACGGACGCTTCGTCGAGGTCCGCCAGCCAGGCCTTGAGGTGAGGAAACCGAGCGGTCAGCGCCGCTTCGGAGTAAACTTTCTTATCCATAGATCATGCAGAGACACGCGGAGGGCCGGGAATTTTTTCTGAAGGATGTGGCTTAGGTTCTTCACCTCGGCGGCGTCATTGACCCAGCTCAGGAGGTCGGCGGCCTCGGGGAGGAGTCTCCCGTCGACGATCTTCCGGAAGACCGCCCCCTGGCGCCGCCTATCGGAGAGCTGGGCCTGGCCTAGGATCGACCCCAGGGCCCGCTGGAACTGGTGCGACTTCTCCTTGGTGAGGAACATCCGGCCACTGAAGTCCACCGAGCGGCCGAGGTATTCGATCCTCCTCACCACTCTGCCGTACTCCGGGTGGCTCGCTCCGCTCTGGTTCCAGAGGCTCATCCTGAACTTCTTCTTGTTCAGGCGGAGCTGCAGGTCAGTGATTCGCTGGGCGACCCAGAGATCGATCTCCCCGAGGCGACGGAGGTCGGGGTCGACGATCAGGATGTCGTCGCCGAACCGTCGGTAGAAGAGC
>SXUH01000358.1 GCA_005791855.1 Bdellovibrionales bacterium | reverse complement strand
GGCCGTGGTTGCGGTTCTCGGAATGAAGACCGAAGAGCTCTGGTGGATCTGGAGGCGGTACAAGCTCTGGCTGACCGCCCTTCCGGCTCTTCTCTGGGGCTGCCTGATGCTCTTTAACTTGAGCTTTGATCTTCCGACGGAGCAGCCGGCGTACCACGTGAGTTGGATCGCGGGGGCCATGCTGGTCCAGTACCTCTGGCTCCAGCTGAAAAGTGCGGGGTACCTCCCGGTGCAGGAGGGACCCCGCTAGAGCTTACTTGTCTTCGATGAGCGCGCCGAGCTTGGAGTAGAGGCCTTCGTAGCGGGCCGGCTTTTCCTTGATCCACAGGAAGTCCGGACGGTCCTTGGTGTCCCACTTCCCGCCGATGATGTTCCCGTTCGAATCAATGTCCAGGTCGTACTCGTAGTCCTTGTCGAGGACCTTCTGCAGGTCCGTTCCGATCACCGGGTTCCAGTCGTTCTCCGACTCGTCGGTGTAGGAGATGAGGGTGCGGACGCGGATCACGCGGACGGTCCCCGGAGCCGAGTCATCCTGCGGCTTCTTCACTTTCTTAACCTCGGTGCGGAAGCCGGAGATCGGGTGGTTCCAGACCTGCTTGTAGCGGTCGAGGTCGGCGATGAAGCCCGTGCCTTCGATCCCGAGGCGGTTGGCGAGGACGATGTGGAAGGCGCCGGCGTTGAGGTCCGCCTTACAGTCCTTGTCGCCCACGCCGCCGAAGAAGCGGTTCCAGAACCCTCCCTCCGGACAGCGGCGGCCCATCTGGTGCGTGTCGGCGACCTGGAAGCCGTTGGCGTAGTAGTAGCTCAGGAGGGCCTTGATGTCGGAGGACCCGAAGGCGATCTGGACGCCGTCCGGGTTGGTGACGACCTTCGGCTTCGGCTCGACGTGGTTCATGGAGGCCGGGGCCCAGCCGTGGCAGATCCCTTCCCAGCTCTCGGCCTTCTTGTTTGCGACCTTCTCGACCTCGCTCTTCAGCGGGTAGTCGTAGCGGCCCAGGAAGAGGTCGTACTTCTCCGCCGGAGAGAGCTGGGAGATTTCGGTGAAGGTCATGCGCTGGACCTCGGACCGCGACGGTGACCGGAGGTTGAAGCCCTTCCGGTCGTCCGCGTTCCAGCGGTAGTTGATGTTCCCCTTGTTCAGGGCCCAGTAGTCGCCGGACCAGAACTTCCTCGGGTTCGAGGCGCGGCCCGAGAGCGGGAGCCGGGAGAACTCGCGCTTGAAGTTCGGGTTCATGAGATTCGGATCCGAGAGCGGTCCCCACTCCTGGAGGATGCCGGCGCTGGCAGACGCGACGTATAGCAGATTGAAAAACATCAATGACATTAGTTTCATGAAAGACCTCCGTGAATGAATCCCGAATTTATTGAGGAGGGCCTTGATTGAATATTAGGATTGTAAAAAAAATAGAGTATATTTTGTTTAGCGCATTGCGCTATTTAGTCCTTAAAAACCTGAAGATAGACAAACTTCAGGTAGCGCATTTCCGGCAGGGCCATCGGGTAGGGATGGTCTTCCGGTTGTCCCTTCACCAGTAGGACCTTCCCTCGCCGGCGGGCCTTGGAGAGAGCTTCCTGGACGATCTCGAGGAAGGCCTCGAAGGAGATGTGCCCCGAGCAGCTGGAGGCCGCGAAGAAGCCCGAGTCTCTCACGAGCTTGAGCGAATCGGTGAAGATCTTGACGTAGGCGTCCTTGGCGCTCTCCACGGCCTTGTGGTTGGGGGCGAAGCTCGGAGGGTCGGTGATCACGATGTCCCAGGTCTTCTTCTGCTCCTGGGCGGAGGCGACGAACGCGAAGGCGTCTTCGCAGATGGCCTCGTGGTGCTCGGAGGGGAGGAGGTTGATCTCCCAGTTGAGCTCGGACGCCTTGATGGCGTTCGGGGCGATGTCCACGGTGGTCACCCGCGAGGCGCCGCCGAGGCCCGCGTAGACGGAGAAGCCCCCGGTGTAGCCGAAGAGGTTCAGGAGGGTCTTCTCCCGGGCGACGGTCCGGATGAACTGCCGGTTCTCCCGCTGGTCGAGGAAGAACCCCGTCTTGGCCGCGTCGACGATGTTGGTGCGAAACTTCACACCGTTCTCGAGGAACTCGTGGTCCTCGAGCTTCAGGGCCTCGCCGGCGAGGAGGGAGCCCTTGTCCTCTTCCTTGTTCTTCCGTTTGTAGTACACGCCCTTCACCGGGATCTGCCCCTGCTCCAGGAAGTAGTTGGCGAGCTCTTCCTTCTTCCAGAAGGCCTCCGCCGCCGCTCCGTCGAGCTTAAGGACGACGAGGCCCTGGTAGTAGTCCAGGATGAGTCCGGGGAGCTCGTCGCCCTCGCCGTTGACCACCCGGAAGCACTTGTTCTCCGCCGTGAGGAGGTGCTTCTTACTGGAGATCGCCCGGGCGAGCCGGTTCACCACTTCCTGGTCGGTGAACCTCCGGTCGCCGAGGCTCAGGACGCGGAAGGCGAGGTTGATGGACGGGGAGTAGAACCCGTGGGCGAGCACGTCTCCCTTGTGCCCCTGGAGGATGGCGTAGGAGCCCTCGGGGACCTTGAGCTTCTCCACCGCGTCCGAGAAGACCCAGGGGTTTCCGCGCTTGAGGTGCTTGGCGAGGTCGCGGGTGAGCCGCAGCTTGTGGGCCTTGTCGAAGGAGAAGTACTTCATCGGGGTGCCCCTTTTAGAAACCAGGTGACTTCGTGCTTGTTGTGGTGGAGGTGGACGATCTCCGAGCCCGGGATCTCGAGGAACTTCAGGGTCTCGGCCCAGTCGGTTTCCGCCTGGTACTTGATGGTGCAGACGAAGTTCCGCACCTTGCCGCTGGCGAGGAACTTCTTCACCAGCGTCCGCAGCCGCTCGGGGTAGCAGATGATGTCCGAGCAGAACCAGTCGATCTCGTCGAAGTTCGCGGGGTCCAGACCGAAGGCGCTCTCCTGGCGGAAGTCGATCCGGCCCAGGTCCAGGATCCGCTGTTCGATGGGCGCCTTGTCCACGGAGATGATCTTGTCAAAGTCGAGCGTGCGCAGGACCCAGGTCCAGCCGCCGGGACAGGACCCGACGTCGATGCTCGTCCCGCCGGTGATGGCCTCCGGAGCGTAGACGGTGAAGAACTCCCAGAGCTTGAGGTAGGCCCGGGACGGGGGAGTCGTCTTGTCTTCCTGGAAGGTCAGCTCCCCGAGGGCAAACGGAGAAGAGGTCTCGGTGGCGGCGAGGATCTTGTCCGCTTCGAGGAGCGTCCAGAAGCCCATGGGAGAGGTCGGAAGCGGGTTCCGGAAGGGAATGGGTTTCCGGTTGTACTCCGGGAGCTCCTCCTGGATGAGCTGGGCCCTGCGGTGGTGGCCCACGGTGAACAGGCCCCAGTTTCGGCCCAGGGCCCGGAGCTTCTTCGCGCCGTCCTTGATGGACGTGATCGGGATCTCCCGGAGGTTGAAGGCCGTCACCTGGGCCCAGATCATCGGCCCGTGGGTGCCCTCCACGAGGTACAGCCGGTCCTTCTTCACGGCCACGGTGAGGCCTTTGATTTCGAACTCTTTTTCCAGTTCGGCTTCGAACTTGTGGATGGCCAGGTAGCCGGTGTATAAACTCATGACCTACCCTATACACTAAAAGACTCGCGTGTTAAAAGCCTTCCTATGAAACACACTAAAAAAAACCAGGAAATGAAGGTCTACGGCCGTCACGCCTGCCAGAAGCTTTTCACCAAGAGGCCCGAGGACATCATCCGGGCCTACGTCACTCAGGATGGCCTCTTCGAGTTCAAGGACATCGTCCGCCACTGCGTGGAGAAGAAGCTCGCCTACCACGTGGTGGACAAGGAAGAGCTCGATGCCGTGACCCGGGCCACGCACCACGAAGGCATCGCCCTGGTGGTGCGGACCAACAAGGTCCCGGAGGTCAAGGACCTCATGGCCACCAAGGGCCGCGTCCTCATCCTCGCGCTCGAGGAAGTGGAGAACCCGCACAACCTCGGCGCCATCATGCGGTCCGCGGCCCACTTCGGGGTGACGGGGATCTTGTACGAAGCCAAGGTTCCGGTGGCCCTCACCAGTTCGGCGTTCCGCACGGCGGAGGGTGGGGCGGAGAGCGTTCCGGCCATCCACCTCGACTCCTGGGTGGAGGTCTTCGACCACGCCAAGCGCCTGGGCTACAAGACCTTCGCGACCTCGAGCCACGAAGGCGAATCTCTCTTTAACACTATGTTCCCGGAGAAGACCCTCCTCTTCATCGGCGCGGAAGCCGAAGGCCTCTCGGATCGGATCCTGAAGAAGATGAACGGACTCCTGAGCATCCCCGGAACCGGCGAGGTCGAGAGCTTGAACGTCTCCAACGCCACGGCCTCGGTGCTCACCGAATGGTACCGGCAGGGCCTGTGAAGTCGTTTCAGAATTGTCAGATTCAAGGTGCCCACCACGTGGTGGCCACCACGTGGCGACTAGGAGAGAGGGAGGACCGGGCCGCCGTTGCGGACGTACGTCTGTACGTCGCACGACCGAGCGACGCGGGCAACGCAGAACCGAGCCGCCGGTGCGGATGGCGATTCTGAAACGACTTCAGTAGCTTTTGCAGGTGACGTAGATCCCGGCGGGCAAGATCCGGGCATCGTTCTGGTGCTTCACTCCGAGCTCTCCCGGAAGGATCTCCTTCCAGCGGCGGTCGAAGACAAGATTCCGGAGGGCCTCCGCCTGAACGCCGTGGGTGTGGCTGGTGAGGAAGAGGAAGCTATTCTCCTTGTTAACCACGCCGAGCATGGCCTCCGTGAGGATGGTGATGTGCTTTTCGAACTCCCAGACTTCTTTCTTCACCCCGTGGCCCCAGCTCGGAGGATCGGCGAGGATGCCGTCGTAGGTGAACTGCTTCTTGAAGGAGTGCTTGAGGAATTCCTGGGCGTCTTCCTGGACCCAGCGCACGGCCTTGGCGTCGATCCGGCTTAGGGCCTGGGACTCCTTCCCCCAGTCGAGCACACCCTTGGAGCTGTCCACGTGGAAGACCTCCGCCCCGGCGCTGGCCATGACCAGAGAGGCGCAGCCCGTGTAGCCGAAGAGGTTGATCACCTTCGGCGCGCGCCCGAGCTTCTCCTTGAGTTTTTTTACCTCCTGGTAGAGCCAGATCCAAACCGGAACCTGCTCGAAGAAGACCCCGCAGTGCCCGAAGGAGGTGAACTTCAACCGGAACTGCAGCTTCTTGTCTTCGACGGAGAAGGGGAGGGCGAGGGTCGCGGGCGGCTCCTTCTTGTGCTCCCACTTCCCGCCGCCGTCCTTGGTCCGGAGGCAGTTGGAGCTCGCCTGGTTCCACTCGCTCTCTTTCAGCAGCGGCTTCCAGATGGCCTGGGGCGAAGGACGCACGACCTTGACTCCGGCGATGACCTCGAGCTTGCGGCCCAGGCCCGAGTCGAGGAGCTCGTACTGCTCAAGATCCTGGGTGATCATTTAATGCCGAAGCTAACGAGGATGCTGGCGGTGAACGGGTGCAGACCCGCCTCGATCTGAGTCGGGGCCGCGTCCATGGTCTTCATCATCCCGCGGGCGACGGGCATGGGCTCCGGCTGGGGGGCCATCACTCCCGGGTTCTCGACGACTTCCAAGACGTCTCCGACCTTGAAGCCGAGCTTGCGGGCGAGCTGGCCCGCCTTCTTCTTGGCGTCCTCGGAGGCGATGTCGAGGCAGTTGAGGTACTCCGCCTGGGACTTCTCGAGCGAGAGGAAGGTCCGCAGGTCGCTCACGTTCTGCACGCCGGCCTTGGACGCTTCGTCCATGGCCTCGCCGATCCGGGGGATCTCGGAGGTCGTGACCTCGAGGGTGAGGAGGGCCTTGGTGCCCTTGTTCACGTACTGTCGGTTCTCGTATTCCCGCACCGGGAAGACGCTGTAGTTGGTGTTCTTAAACTCCAGGTCCGCGAGCTTCAGGGCCGTGAGCTTTTCCTTGAGCTTGTTGATCTGGGCCGTCGTCTTGGCAACGGCGTCCTTCTGGTCCTTGGACTGGTTCTCCACCGTGAAGCTGATGGAGCCGCGGTCCGGGAGGACCTTCAGTTCGCAGTTCCCTTGGACGCGGATCTGGGACTTCTGGTCGGCCAGCGCCGCAAGCGGCAGGAGGAGGACGAGTGAGAGAACTCCTCTGATCATTCGATCCCTCTGAGTTCGAGGTCCTCGAGGGTCACCGGAGCGTTCTGGTCGTCGAGCTCCAGGAGGAAGAAGATCCCTTTGATCCTGGTCTCGTTGGCGTACTCGGGTCGCAGCCGCATAGCCTTCATGATCTGATCCAGGAGGAGACGCTGGTCCTGGTAGGTGACGCCGTCGTAGGTGTTCTCTCTCTGAGCGACGCAGCCGCTGGTGCGCATGAACGGGTACCACGGAGCAGTTGGATCCTTGTTGATCTTTCCGGTCCCGTGGATGCGGAAGAGGCCCCGGCCGATGTCCCGGGCGACCACGGACTGCTTCCACCAGTCGGAGCTGTGAGAAGAATCCGGAAGGAGGGACTTGAGGAGGGACTCGTCCCGGGACTTCGGAACGGCGTTGAGGATGACCCGTCTCCACTTCCCGTACGAGAGTTGTGAGTCTGCGACCGGCATCACCGAATCGATGGTGTGGATCCCGGCGGGGGTGTTCCCGTTGGTGACGTGGCTCGGAAGACCCCGGGAGGAGGAAGCGAGGGCCTTCTGGCTCCAGATGGAGCCGTCGGCGTTGCGTACGACCTGACCGTCGCCGTCTCTCATGACCAGGAGACACGGGTAGATCCGGTTCTCGCGGCAGAAGACGAAGATCTTCACCCCGTTCCGGTAGTCACCGTTCATGTACTGGGAGATCTCCGGAGAATTGTAGAAGAGGTCGCCGACGATGTCCGTGCTGAGCTCGCCCTTCTTCGCCGCACTTGAGCTCACGTCGCTGTAGCGCGGGTTCTTCTTGGCGAGCTTGATCAGCCGGGCGTGGCCCGCTTTCTTGATCTCCTCTTCGTAGGCCGCGATGGTGTAGACCAGGTTCACGTCCACGCTGGGTTTCTGGACCTTGGCTTCGAGCTCTTTCAGAAGGAGAGCGGGGATGGTCCTGGCCCTCTTGTACTTGAGCTTTAGGATGGCGATCCGGAGCCGCTGGAGGAGGTCGTAGTGGATGGTGTTGACCGTGTCGAGGGTCGACAGGGCTTCCGGCGATCCTTCTTCCACCAAGGTCCAGAGAGCGTCCACGTAGAGGGACTGCTCAAAGGAGGTCAGGCCCCCGGCGAGCTTTCCGGAGCTGTGGTCTGTGAGAATGCTTTTTTGGTAATCGAAATAAAGATTTTCTTCTAGAACTGCTGACGAACTGGCCCAGACGGTAGGAACGAGAAGCACGAATAATGCCAATAATCGTAAATAAGTCATTGATATAGTCCTTTATTTTTCAATACATAAAGCTAACAGTTTCACTCAGACAACGGCAACGCACTGTTAGATAATGTCAGCTTTTGCAAACTATTTGAGACGCCTCGCATTCGTCACCTTGACGTTGGCCAAAAAAGCATTAACTTTTAGTTACTCGATCCGACTATTAATGGAGTTACATATGTTTAAGAGAATTTTTCTATTCGTCCTGACGAACATCCTGGTGATGATTTCCGTCTCTCTGGTGCTCTCGCTCTTAGGAGTGAACGGCTACCTCACGGCTTCCGGTCTTAACTACGGCGCCCTCATGGTCTTCTGCCTCGTGTGGGGTTTCGTCGGTTCCGGGGTCTCGCTCCTCATGTCGAAGTTCATGGCAAAGAGG
>SXUH01000357.1 GCA_005791855.1 Bdellovibrionales bacterium | reverse complement strand
GAAGCCGATCGGCTTCCCGTCGGCGTACCCGGCGTTGTACCCCCGGGTGTAGCCGGCGGCCAGGCCCGCGGTGTTCCCGGCGGCGAGCCCGTGCTCGTAGGTCGTGTTCTGGCTGAAGTAGATGACTCCGCGGTCGTACCCGTGGGTCTCACCGTCTTCGTAGCCGTCCGCCCGACCGTCCTCGAGGCCATCGTTGAAACCGGCGAGGCGCCCGGCCGAGCGGCCTGCGGAGAGGCCCGCGGCCTTCCCGTCTGCGAGGCCCTCTGCGTACCTGTCGTTACAGCCAACCAGCACGGTGGACAGGATGAGCACCGGTGCGAGGTTAAAGATCTTTTTCATATATTCTCCGTCTTCCTAGTGGTGGTTAAAAAAACAACTTGGTCATGATGAGCGCCATCTTCTCGGGAGAGGTCTCGTTGGTCTGGGCCGCTTTCTTCAGGAGCGCGTTCAGCTCGGTCACGTTCCCCTTGCTCGACTTCACCACGGCGTTGTGGACGGTCTTGAGGTTCACCCCGATGAGCTGCTCGGAGAAGGCGTCGGCGTCGTCGCTGGTCACGGCCCGGGCCGTGGAGTACTTCCGCCAGAAGTTGGAGATCTTGGCGACCTTCAAGCTCCGCTCGGCGGAGAGGCCGAACTTCGCTTGGATCTGCTTGCCCATCTCCGTCACGAGGTACCTCTCGGCGACGGCGGCGCGCTTCTCGAGGTCCTTCGAGCTCATGGACGTCTCTTCGAAGATCATCCGGCCGTTGACCTCGAGGCCTCGGCTCGTGCTCTTCGGGGCCTTGATCTTCCGGACGTTCACCAGGTCGTTGTGGACGCGGGAGAGGAGGTTCACTCTCAGGTTCGAGCTATTGGTCTTGAGCGGACGGACCGAGAGGCCCAGGGCATCGTCCCAGCCGTCGTCGTAGCCGACGTCGTAGCCTTCATCCCAGCCGAGGTCGTAGCCGTCGTCGTACCCGTCTTCCGATCCGTGCCGGTACCCGAGGGCGTCTCCCTCGGCGTAGCCGTCTTCGTAGCCGTCGTCGTAGCCGTTATTGTAGGCGGTCGTGATCTGGTTCGGGTTCGAGCCCACGGAGTACCCGGAGCTGTAGCCCGAGGAGTACCCGGCGCTGTATCCGGCCGCATCCCCTTCATTGTAACCGATGTCGTAGCCTTCGTCGTAGGCCTGGTCCTTCGCGTTCTGGATCCCCTGGGCGATCCCCGCGGTCCGGCCCGGGTTGTATCCGTTCTGGTAACCGATCGGCTCAGCCAGTGCGTAGCCGGCGGCGTAGCCCGCGGCGTACTCCCCGGTCTGGAACTGGACACGCGCGCGCTCGTACCCGGCGATGTCACCGGAGGCGAAGCCGCTGTTGTAGCCCGAGTCGTAGCCTTCGTCGTAGCCTTCTTCGTAGCCCTCGGCGTGGCCAGTGTCGTACCCCTGGGTCTTCCCCAGGTTGTAGCCTTCCTGATAGCGATCGTTGCACCCCGTGCTCAGGACGGACAAGCCCAGGATTCCGAAAACAAGCAGACCATTCATCTTCATAATTCACCCTCTATATTTTGTTTCTTCTTCAAGGAAGTTCGAAAGACCTCGCTGCGAGTACCACGGTGATTTAGGTTTTTTGGAGGGAGTTGTAAATTATTCTGAGGGGATTTAAAAAAAAATCAGGGCCAGAAAGGCCCTGATCTCTTGGTGTCAAAACGTCCCTCGACTTCTTACTTCAGCTCGAGCGTCTTGAGCGTCCAGCCCTCTTCTTCGATGCAGAGGAGGTTGTACTGGAACGTCGTCCGGTCGGCGCTCATCAAAGGATTTAGCGATTTACACTGGGCCGGAACGGAGAGGCTGAAGCGCGCGGGGGCGACGAGGCCCGAGGGATTGGAGACGAGCACGTGGATCCGGTTGGCGGTGATCTGGGTCGAGTCTACGTAGAGGGCCGGCCGCTTGGCCTCGGCCTGCTTAAGAAAAATTGGGTAGTAGAGTTCGCTCAGGAGTTTCCCCGGGAGGAAGCTGAAGCGGAGGATGGGAACCTGGAAGTTCTTCACCGTCTCTCCGCTCTTCCGGATGAGGACGAGCTTGCTCTTGGTCTGGAGGAAGTGGCTTCCGCCGGTCTCTTCCTTGTAGGACGCGAGGTGGCTCAGGATCGTGTCGTACTTGTTGCCGTGCCGGTAGGTGTACTTGTCCATCGGCGTGGGCTTCTGGAAGAAGGTCAGGATCTGCGCGGTCTCCTGGCCAAAGAAAGAAACGTACGCTTCCCCGCCGTGGTAGAAGTCCGGGCCCGCGAGCGAGTAGAGGTTCTGCCGGACCGCCGTCTCGAGGCGGATGTTCGGCTCCGAGTAGGTGCTCCACGCGTACTGGTCCACCGAAGAGAGGGTGAGCCGCCGGAGCTTCCGGAAGATCCCCTGGCCGATGGAGAAGAGGACGTCGACCTTCCCCTCCTTGTACCGGAGCTCCGACTGGTCGAGCATGTCGACGAAGTCCACGCTCTCGTCCCAGGCGAGGTTCAGGTCCTCGAGGGTCTTCGTGTTGAAGGCGTTGGTGTTCACCGACCGGGTTCGCACCTCCACTCCGGCGGAGGTCTTCTCCGGGACGAGGAGGTAGATGCGCTCTCGCTTGAGGCCGTCTCTCTGGACCCACGGAGACGGGTCCTGGTCTTTCTCCGGGAGCCGGCCGGAGGCGGCGAACACCGGAACGGCCACGCGCCCGTGCGCGCCGAAGGGGTGGGCCATGAACCGCAGGGTCTTCCCGTTGATCACCGCCACCTCGGGAGTGAAGCTCCACTCCGAGTCTTCGCCGAAGAGCGGGCTCAGGTTCTCGTCGTAGTACGAGAAGAGAACCTTCTTCGTCCCGCCCTCGTCCACCATGGTCTGCATGAAGTAGTCTTCGCGGCCATCGTAGTTCACGTCCATCCGGGTGAAGCTGATGAGCTGGGTGCCGCCCTTGATGAAGAGCGGAGTCTTGACCTGGACGACTTCGTTCCTGATGGTGCGGAAGAGGACGAGGGACACGCCCGGCTCTTCGCCCTTGTCGTTCTTCGGAACGATCTTCCGCATGAAGAACTCCTGCCGCCCCGACGGGTGGAGGTCGTCCACCGTGTTGAGGAGGGGGCGCACCTGCCCGTCCTGGACCGTTCCGACCGGGAGGACGGGGCCGGCGAAGCGGAAGAGCTTGCCTCTGATGGTCTTGTCTTTCCGGATGTCCCGGACCAGAGGGATCTCGGCCTGGAACTCCCGCTTCGTTCCGCCGACGGTGAGCTCCACCTTCAGGGGGATCTGGCTGTGGGCGTCCAGGTCCTTGATCGCGTAGCTAACCTGGAGGGGCTTGCTCTCCCCTTCCCGGAGGTCGCCGAGCAGGAACTCGCCGCCCAAGATCTCGATGGCCGCCGAGTCCGTGCTGACCTTCACCGTCACTCCGGCGGCCGGAGCCCCGAGGTTCTTGATGGGCAGGGTGAAGCTCTTCTCCACTTCGGAGATGTTGAAGAGGAGCTGGCGCAGGAGCTTGAACTGGGGCCTCACCACCGAAGGAATCTCGTCGGAGTTCAGGAGGGTGTTCAGGTCGAGGTTTCCGGAAGTGGCGTACTTCGAGCCCGAGGGTGAGAGCGTGGTGGACGCGAGGAGCTTGGCCTTCAGCTTCTCGACGGACCACTCCGGGTGGAGGGCCTTCAGAACGGCGACGGCTCCCGAGACGTACGGAGCCGCCTGGGAAGTTCCACTCTTAATGTCGTACCCCGGGACGTTGAAGAGGTCCGGCTCGATGCTCGTCGGGACGGTACTCAAGATCGCCTCTCCCGGCGCGAGGAGGTCGACGGAGGAACCGAAGTTCGAGAACCCGGCCCAGGTCCCGTCGATGGTGGTCGCACCGACGCAGATGACGCCCTCGATGGCGCAGGGGAAGATGGGCTCGGAGGAGTTGTTGTTTCCTGCGGCGGCGACGATGATCCGCCCCTTGCTCAAGGCGTAGGCTACCGCCTTCCGGAGGTAGTCGGTTTCGAGGGACCGGGGCCATCCCAGGGAGAGGTTGATGACGTCCGCGCCTCGGTCGACGGCGTAGATCAACCCCCGGGCGAGACGGTCGGACATGGGAAGCCTCGTCCCGTCGTCGGCCGATTCGGTCTCCCCGTCGTTCAAGACCTTCACCGCGAGGATCCGTAGCGACGGTGCGAGGCCCACGATCCCCTTCTCGTCTTGTCTAGCGGCGATGAGGCCCGTGAGGTGGGTCCCGTGGCCCGCGAGGTCCATGGGGTCCTGCGCGGAGGCGGAGTTCAGGGGAGCCGTGAAGTTCCACCCCCAGCAGTCGCCGGGGAGGCCGTTCCCGTCGCTATCTTTCTTCGGGTCCGCCGATGCGCACTCGGCGGCGTTCCGTTCGATCGCGTGCGAGAGCTCCGGGTGCTTGTAGTCCACGCCGGTGTCCACGATGGCAACCAAGGGAGTCTTCCCGGAGAGCCTGGTCCGGGCCAGGGCTACCTTCCAGTTCAGGTCTGCGCCCTTTTTCCCTGGGATGCGGATGTTCCGGATGTCGTCTTCTTCCTTCACCAGGGTCTGCTCCTGGTTGTAGAGGCCCCACTGGTACCCGAAGAGCGGATCGGCGACCACGCGCTCGCCGCGCGGGTTCGGGATGATCGAACTCGTCACCAGCGGGAAGGAGTCCTCCACCGTCACGATCAGAGGATGGGAGGGCTTCTCCTTCCCTTCCCAGACGTAGAGAGCGGAGAACTGGCCTCGTCGGTGGCCCGGGGCGAACTTCTCGATGCGAGCGTTCGCGCTCCGGGAGAGCCGCTCGAGCTCCGAAGCAGAGAGCTGCCGGTTGGTCTTCACCACCCAGGTGCCCGCTACGGAGCTGAAGCTGAGGATCGTCGAAAGAGTCAGGATTAGGTTTTTCATATTAAATCAGCCTCGTCATGATCCAGTAGATGAAGAACTCGCCCTCGAGCATCTCCGACTGCTGCTGGATGTTCTGGAGGGGCCCCAGGACTTCCCTGCGGCCGAACTCCCCGAAGGAGTTGGAGATGAGGGCCCGGTCGCCGTTCTCGTCCCCGGCGCGGTAGCCGTCGATCTTCGAGTTCACGTAGAAGTTCCGTTCCCCGCCGAGGAGGCTCCGGAGGCCCTCGACGTTGAGCTTCTCCTCCGCTTCGGTGAGGGCCTTCATGGCGAGCTCGGAGGCGTCGATGAGGTCCTTCTTGGTCCTCGCCGCGATCCACTTCCGGCGGATGCTGAGGAACCCGTTGGCGGCGTTCTCGTTCTCCTCCTCGTTGGTCGGCTTGACCCGGAGGTCGGCGCGCATGGCGTGCCGGCCGAAGATCTTCTTCACTTCCTCCTCCGCGAGGGTCGCCATGTGCTCCACGCCCCGGTCGTAGACGAGGACGTTCACGCTGATGGAGTAGAGGAAGATCTTCACCGTGTCGTTCAGGACGGTCGGTTCGAAGAACTCGAAGCGGTAGCGGTGGAGGATCTCGTTCAGGATGTCCTTCGCCTTGGCGCGGTCGACCTCCCAGCCGTTCCAGATCCGCGAGAGCCGCATGAACGGCTGGACCACGCCCTGGGCGGTGTTCTCCCCTTCGTAGACCACGACCTTGTTCCGCGCCGATCCCTTGAAGGTCTGGCCGGGGTTCGACGAGGTGGTGGTCGGCGTGTAGTCGAAGTCGGCGAAGAGGGCGAGCCAGTTCCGCACGGCCTCGAAGGCGAAGTCCTGGTAGTCCCGGCCCTTGTTCTGCCCGCTGTAGGCGCGGAAGAAGTTCCGCTTGGCCCCCGTCGGGTGCGTGAGGGACATGTCGGTGTGGGAGTTCACCTTGTTCCAGCGCCAGAAGAAGATCCCGACCTTGCGCTCCTGTTCCTTGAAGGCGTGCTCGATCACCCACGGCTTGTTCGCCTTCTCGAGCTTCTTGAGCGACGAGTGCATGAGGGCGTCCTTGAGGTAGGTGATCTGCTCGAGGGAGTTCTTGTTCTCGTGGTTGATGTTGAGGGAGAAGAACTTGGTCTTCGCCGTCCCCGCCGAGGCCTTCATCCCGACCTTCACGATCGGGAGGAAGGAGTTGAGGCCGAAGCTGATGGTGATGGACCGGACGTTCCCGAAGTCCCGGTAGATCTGGACCACGTCCTCGGAGCGCCGGTGGATGTGGAACCGGCCCACGACGATCTGCCCGGGGGCGATCCCGAGCTGGGCCTTCATCATGTAGGCCATGTTCGCGCCGACCCGGAGGGCCCCTCCGACGAGGAGGGTGTCGGTGACGATGAGGGACTCCCCGATCTCCATGTCCTTCTTGAAGGGAGCGAGGGCCTCCTTGAGCTTCGCCTTCCGCTCCTCTTCGCTCAGGGCATCGAGGTTCAGGGCGAGGATGTCGCTGAGCTGCTTTCCGTATTCCTTCTTCACGATGGGAACGAGGATGTTCTTGAAGGGGTACTTGAGAGCTTTAGTGAGCGTGGTCACGGGCCGCAGGTGCGCGTACACCCGGGTGACACTCGCGGCCGCGCCGGCGCTCGCGAAGATGGGATTCGGGAGCCCCGCCGTCCCCATGAACACTCCGGCCTCGAGGGACACGCCGATGGCGTCGACGAGGTTGACCATGTTATCGGTCCCGAGGTAGGCGCCGGTGGTGATGTTCCTCGTGAGGACGAGGTTCCCGCGGAAGGTCGGGAAGACCCAGCCCTTGATCGGGATGTGGAGCGGCTCGTTCGGGTTCTCCATCTGGTTCTGCAGGTAGGTGTCGACGAACTCCTGGTACTTCCCGGCGTTGATGGAGTTGATGTCGGTGCCGAGGTACTTGAGCGAGTTCACCGAGCTCACCGCACCGTCGATGAAACTCTGCATGGCCTTGGACTTGATCCACGAGGTCATCTCCGCGTCCGAGAGCGGAGAATCCGGATCGCCGAAGGCGAAGCGGGTGGCGTAGCCGTCCCATCTTTCTTTGATGATCTTCCCGTCGACCACGTCCGCGCCGTGGTTCAGTCCCTCTTCCACCTTCAGCATCACCGCGTCGATCTGCAGGAGCTTCATGAGGTTGTTCCGCCGGCTGATGAGCTTCTCCAGGATCACCATCTGCACGGCCTTCGGCACGTGCGAGGAGGCGACGACGTCCTGCCAGTCGGAGCGGGACATCTTCTCGATCCGGCGGCCGATCCAGCGGGCGTCTTCCCACGAGCAGTCGAACTCGTTGGCGTAGTCGAGGTCGAGGGCCACCATCCCGTCGGTCACGTTCCCCATGCTCCACTTGAGCATGTTGATAGACTCCGGGACGTTGGTCAGGGTCAGGGGGATCACGAGGCTGTTCATCAGTCGCCGGCCGCCGGTGATCTCGTTGGTGATGGGCCCCATGGCGAGGTTGTAGATGAGCGGGTTCCCCTCCATCACCACCACGTCCTGGACCAGGAGGACGTTGTCCCCGTAGTCCTCCACCACCCAGTTCTCCGCGTCCCCGGCCATGGCCTCGAGCTCGATGTAGCGGACGAAGGCCTTCTTCTCTTCCTCGGTCTTGAACTTGATCTGGACCTTCGGGAGCCACTTCATGCTGGGGACGTTGTACCCGATCTTCCGGAGCAGCGACTTGGTCATGAGCATGGAGTGCGCGTTCTTCGAGATGAGCATGGTGAAGATTTCCGGAACCCCGAACTCGTTGATGCTCGTGACGTTGAAGCGGTAGTTTCCGGTCCGCGAGAGGACGTTCGAGTCGTATTCGACGGTGCTCGTCTCGTCCACCGGAAGGTTATCGAGCTTCTCTTCGTCGATCCGTGCCGGGTAGACGTTCTTCCAGATGTCCGTGTCCTCCGCCGGGTTGAGGGTCGAGAGGTCGAGCCGCTGCCGCGAGCGGATGAAGAGGTCGTGCGCCTCTTCCGGCAACAGAACCTTTCCGTCCTTCACAAGATCGGTCGCCGGTCGGTTCACGTACTTCTGCGGAATCGTCCCCCGGACCTGGGCAAGAGCTAGCGAGGCATGAAGAAGAAATAAGATGAAAAAAATTAGGCGTCTCATACAATTCCTGGATGAATTTTGCCCTTCACTATAAGGGCGAAATCACTTTCGTATGCAGACTATTGACACATCATGTAAAAAGGTATGTACCCAATATAACTAAAGAAATCTTCCTCCCCCCTAACCCCCTAAATTTCGTAGCCCCTCCCTTCCCCCGAAGCCTTCCGCAGGAAGCTTCTCCCCCAATCCCCGCACCCCATCGCGGACCGCCCCCCAGGGCCGTCCCGCGAGGGCCATCAAAAGCAATTCCGCGAATACTGGTAAAAAAAAAGCCTTCCCCAAGAAAGGCTTTTTATGAAACATGGTGCCCGATCGCGGACCGCCCACCAGGGTCGTCCCGCGAGGGACCATCAAAAGCAATTTCGCGAATATTGGTGAAAAAAAAAGCCTTCCCGAAGGAAGGCTTATTATGAAACATGGTGCCCGATCGCGGAATTGAACCACGGACACAAGGAT
>SXUH01000006.1 GCA_005791855.1 Bdellovibrionales bacterium | reverse complement strand
GAAGTTTCTCCACAAAAAGCTAACGGAAAGATGTGTAGCACGTGCAAGCACTACAAGGCCGGAGACGCTACTTCTGGACAGTGTACTCTACCTGCAATGCAGAACGCCATGAAGTCGAAAGAAGTTCTCGTGAAGGCCGATGCATACTGTAACATGTGGGCCAAAAAAGCTTAAATTCCCTTACAGGGTCCTCCACTGGAGGACCCTTTGATTCTCCCTGTCAGAATACCCGCTTGTTGATGTCAGATATTATTAGTTAACATTCTTCTCTCCCTTTGGAATAAGTGGTGCCGGTCAATCTAAGATCTGAAGGAGCGTCACTTACATGAAATTCATTCTCGCAGTTGCAGTTTTCTCTCTCACCGTCGCCAGCAGCTTTGCTGAAGTCGACGTCATCTATGGTCAGGACAACAGACGCGATCTCTTCGCAGTCACTAACAGACTCCATTATACTCTCGCTCGTTCCACCGCTGGCATGGTCGACATCCGCAGACTCGCCAAGGGTCGTGACAATGCGCACCTAGATTTAGCTGCCTTCGTCACACTTGAGCGGGCCCAGAACATCTGCCCTTCCGAAAGATTTTCTCAACAGATCACAGCTCCAAGCTGCACTGGCTTCCTGGTAGGTCCGGATACGATCGTCACCGCCGGCCACTGTCTGCTCTCCCTGCCGGGGATGACCGCAGAAGACGTGTGCAAGACCTTCGCCTGGGTCTTCGATTACAGCATGCCGACTCCGAACCACAACCCGGGTCGCGACATCTCCCTCAACAACGCCTACCTCTGTAAGCAAGTCATCGCTGCCCAGGCCGCCAACGGGATCGACTTCGCCGTGATCAAACTCAACCGTCCGGTCCAGGGCCGGGCCCCGCTTAAGTTCAGAACCGCGGGGAAAATTGATAACCGGGCCTCTCTGGTCGTCATCGGCCACCCGAACGGGCTTCCGACCAAGATCTCCGACGGCGGCCGCGTCCTTAACAACGAGAACGCGAACCTCTTCGCCACGACCCTCGACACCTTCCACGGGAACTCCGGTTCTCCGGTCTTCGACGCCCAGACGGGCCTGGTCGAAGGGATCCTGGTCATGGGGAAGGCGGACTACGTTCCGAGCAAGAAGGACGATCCGAAGAGCTGCCAGATCGTGAACAAGTGCGACGACCTCGGGCAGAACTGCTTCGTGGACAACCTCCGGAGCCCGACGAGGTTCGGAGAGCTCGTCTACCGGATCACGAACATCGCCGGTGGGCTGCAGAAGACCCTCTCCGCCAGATAATCGCCGCTCCTCTTTTCCTTTCTTCGTTGCTACTATCAGAAAATGAACTTTAGTGTTTTCTGGATGCAGGTGAGGGTCCTGACCCTCGCCTCCATCAAATCCCGATACCGTAAGACCTGGGCCGGATTCCTGTGGGTGGTGCTGAACCCCCTCATCATGTTCGGAGTGCAGAGCCTGGTGTTCCGGAAGTTCCTGCGGCTCCAGATGCCGGACTACTTCCTCTTCCTCATCGGGGGCCTGCTCCCCTGGATCTTCATCTCCACCACGGTGCAGATGGGGACCCCCGTCTTCGTCCAGCAGTCGCACCTCCTGCGCTCCTTCAAGATCGACCCTTGGGTGCTCCTGTGCGCGCAGGTCCTGGATAACTTCATCAACTTCCTCATGAGCTTCTTTTTGATCCTCCTGCCGCTCTACTTCCTCTCGGACCGGACGATCGCGAGCATCCTCCTGCTCCCCCTGGCCCTCTTCCCCATGCTCCTGGGGACCCTGGGGATGACGGTGACCCTGAGTGTGCTCAACGTCTTCTACCGGGACATCAACTTCGTCATGGGCTTCGTCTTCAGCCTCCTCTTCTTCCTCACCCCGGTCTTCTACCCGAAGAGCTTCGTGCCCCTGGAGTGGCAGTGGCTGGTGGAGGTCAACCCCATGGTCTACTTCATCGACCCCATGCGGCTCCTCATCTACGAGAGAGACTTCGTGGGCTTCGGGCTGGCCCTGCTCTGGAGCACGGGGGTGGCCCTCCTGTTCTGTGGTCTGGCGTACCTCGTTTGGAAAAGGAAGCGGAATGACTTTTATCGAAAGCTCTGAGGTCCTCCTGCGGGTCCGGAACCTGCGGGTCCATTTCGAACTCGAGCACTACGGCCACCAGGGGGTGCGGGACGTCTTCGTCTCCGCGGTCTCGGGTCCCCTGGAGTTCTTCTTCAAGTCTCCGGAGCTCCTCTACGTCTTAAGTGACGTGAGCTTCGACCTCCACCGGGGAACGCGGCTCGGGATCCTCGGCGTGAACGGCAGCGGGAAGACCACCCTCTGCCGCTGCATCGCTGGGATGATGAAGGCGCAGCAGGGGACGATCGAAGCGGAGGGGGAGGTCCGGGCGATCTTCGACACCGGGACCGGCATCATGCCCGCCCTCACCGGGAGAGAGAACGCTCACCTCCTGGCGCGCCTCTTCTTCCCGACCCTCCGGGACGTCACACCCATCGTGGACGAGGCCATCGCGTTCTCCGAGCTCGGGCACTTCATCGACGTCCCCTTCTACCAGTACTCCAAGGGGATGCAGTCGCGGCTCCTCCTCTCCCTGGTCTCGGCGAAGGCCACGGACGTCCTGATCCTCGACGAGGTCTTCGACGGCGCGGACATCTTCTTCCAGAAGAAGCTCGCCCTCCGGATGAAGAACTTCATCGAGCGGGCCGGCGCCACGATCTTCGTCTCCCACTCCGTGGACCAGGTGCGGGACGTCTGCAACAAGGTCCTGGTCCTGAACCGAGGCCACCTCCTCTACTACGGCGACCTCGAGCCGGGGATCGACCTCTACCTAAAGAACCCCCAGGCCTAGAGTCCCTCCCGGAGCTTGTGCGCGTTCTTCCTCGAGAAGAGGGAGTAGATCACCGGCACCACCACCAGGGTGAGGACCGTCGACACCAGGCTCCCGCCGATGATGGCGATGGCCATGGGCTTGAGGGATTCGGCTCCCGCGCCCCAGGCGAGGGCCAAGGGAACGGCCCCGGCCACGGTAGCAAAAGTGGTCATGAGGATGGGCCGCAGCCGCTTGGGACACGCGTCCTTCAGGGCCTCCATGATCGGGAGCCCCTCCTCCCGGCGCTGGTTCGTGAAGTCGACGAGGAGGATCGAGTTCTTCTTCACGATCCCCATGAGCAGGATGAGGCCGATCATCGAGTAGAGGTTGATGGTCTGCCCGGAGGCCCACAGGGCGAGGAAGGCCCCGGAGAAGCTGAACGGGAGGGCCATCAGCACCGTCACCGGATCGACGAAGCTATTGAACTGGGTCCCGAGCACCATGTAGGCGATGACGATCCCCATGAGGAGAGCGAAGACCAGACTCGAGAACGCTTCGTTGTAGGTCTCGGCCGAGCCGCTCTCGATGAGGCTGTACCCCTGGGGCAGGTGCTTGGCGACGATGGCCTTGGCTTCGTTCAGCGCGGTTCCCTGGGCCTTGCCGGGAGCGACGCCGGAGAAGACGGTGACGGCCCGCTGCCGGGCGCGCCGGTTGATGCTCTGGACCCCGGGTCGCTCTTCTACCCGGACCACGTCCAGGAGCCGGACCAGCTCGCCCCGGGTGTTGCGGACGAAGATCTTCTCCAGGTCCTTGAGCTTATCCTTCGAGGCGTCGGCCATCTTGATCCGGATGTCGTTGCGGTGGCCCTCCTTGGAGTACTTCCCGATCACCACGCCGCCGATGAGGGCGTTGATCGTGGTCCCGATCTCCTGCACGGAGACGCCCCGGGCCTTGGCCTTGTCCCGGTCCGGGAAGACCTGGATCTCCAGCACGGACTCCTTGTAGTCCGTGTCCACGTCGGTGAAGGTCCCCGTGGCCCGCATGTCGGCCATGACTTTCTTGGCCGTGTCCGTGAGCTTCTTGAAGTCGCCCCCGGCGAGGGTGAACTCCACCGGGAAGCCCCGGCCTGAGGCGGAGAAGCCCGACTGGGAGGTGTCCTGCACGAAGATCTTCGCTCCCTTGAAGTCCTTGAAGTGGCTTCGGATTTCGTTGATCAGGTCCGGCTGGTACCAGGGCTTCCCGGTCTTCGGATTGACGGGCCGGTCCTTCGGTTCCTTGAGGGTGACGAAGAGGTTGGAGGTGTTGGCCTCCATCCCGCCGCCGAAGCCGCCGACGGCGACGAAGTGCCGGGCCACGGCGGTGTCGCGCACCGCCGCGGGCAGCCGGTCGAGCAGCCAGGTGCGGCACAGCCGCGCGTTGGTGAGGGTCTCCAGCGTCCCGAAGGTCTTGGAGGACACGATGAACAGCGTGGTCTCGGGGT
>SXUH01000045.1 GCA_005791855.1 Bdellovibrionales bacterium | reverse complement strand
GCTCCTCCTGCGGATCATGGACGAGTTCAAGGACTACGAGGACGACCTTCGGAACTACCCGAACCGCCCGCTCCCGAGTGGCCGGGTCAAGAAGTCCGACCTGAAGACGTTCTCCGCGGTCGTGGTGGCGCTGATCATCGTCTCGAACGTCTTCTGGAAGCTCCAGGGCCTCTTCGCCGCCGTCACCTTCGCCTACTGCCTCCTCATGCTCAAGTGGTTCTTCATGGAGAAGGTCATCCGGAAGAGCCTCCCGCTCGCCTTCGTCACCCACCATCCGGTGGCCTACCTCGTGATGGTCTACCTCGCGGCGACGTTCGCCGAGGCCACGGGCCTCCCGATCCTCGCCTCCCCGACGCTCATGCTCGTCCCCCTCGTCCTCGGGATCACCAACTGGGAGATCTCCCGGAAGATCCGGGGCCCGAAGGAGGAGACCGCCTACGTCACCTACTCGATGATCTTCGGCCCGCGGGTCGCGGCGTCCCTGGCTCTCCTCTGCCAGGTCGTGACCCTCGCGGGGATGCTCCTCTACTTCCGCGCGACCGGCGTCCCGGGCTGGTTCGTGGCCCTCTTCCTCGGCCTCTTCTTCGCCCTCTGGTTACCGTACTTCCGGTTCATGAAGGAGCTCACCCAGGGCCTGCGGCTCAAGAAGTGGGCCGAGTACATCGTCATCCTCACCCAGTTCAGCGTCATCCTCGCGTACTTCATTTTCTAGGGCAGCACCATGTATTGGATCGGTAAGAAGCACAAGGTTCATCGGAAGAAAAACGAAATCGGCGGCAAGGCCTACCACCTCTTCAAGCTCCAGGACTGGGGCATCGAGGTCCCGGACTTCCTCGCGGTCACCACCGCCGCCTTCCACCACTGGAAGGCCCACGGCGACCTCCCGGCGGCGACCTGGGCCGAGATCGAAGAAGAGGTCTCCACCTGGGGCACCTCCGACTTCGCCGTCCGGAGCTCCATGAGCCTCGAGGACGGGGCCGACGACAGCTTCGCCGGCATCATGGAGTCCTACCTCTACGTCCAGCGGGAGGAGATCCGCCGGAAGGTCTTCGAGTGCTTCGCCTCCTGCGAGACGGACCGGGCCCGCCAGTACCTCACGGAACGGAAGATCCACCTGGACCTCGAGGCCGCCGTCGTGATCCAGAAGATGGCCCACTCGAAGAAGAGCGGCGTCGCCTTCAGCCGCGCCCCGGTCGGGAACAGCTCGGTGATCTACGTCGAGTCCTCCTGGGGCCTCGGCGAAGGCGTGGTCTCGGGGCTGGTGGACGTGGACCAGTACTACCTCTCCCGCTTCGGTGACGTGCTCCGGGCGGTGATCGGAACGAAGGAGAAGCGGGTCGACCTCGTCGACAAGCGCGCCGAGGAACGGACGGCCCTCCTCGACGTCCCGGCCGAGCTCCGGGACGCCTCGACCCTCTACGACGAGGAGCTCGCCCTCCTCTTCAAGCAGATCCTCCTCATCGAGGACTTCATGCAGAAGCCCTCGGACATCGAGTGGTGCTTCGACAAGAATGACCGGCTCGCGATCCTCCAGACCCGGGACATCACCCAGAAGTTCCCACCCATCCGCTACTACGTGGACACGAACCTCACCGAGTCCTACCCGGGGGTGACCTCGCCGTTCAACGCGGACTTCGTGAAGAAGGCCTACGAACAGGTCTTCAACCAGGCCTTCGAGATCCTGAGCATGTCCAAGGAAAAGCGCGTGACCCTCGAGACGCACACCCGGGACCTCATCGCCTACTTCGGGGGCCACCTCTACTACCACATCTTCCACTACTACGCCGTCTTCCACTCGCTCCCGGGAGGGAAGTCCGCCCGGGACGCCTGGCACAAGATGATCGGCGGGCACATCCCGAACTCCATGGAACTCCCCGGCTACGTCCGGTGGTCCTTCCTGGACAAGGTGAAGTACTACCAGGCCGTCGCCTCGCTGGTCCTCTTCCACGAGACCACCTTCACCACGCTCGAGAAGGAAACGCGCGCGAACCTCCGGCGGCTCTTCGCGGACCTCGACGCGGCCACCGATCCGCGGGCGACCTTCGCCCTCTTCTTCCGGGTGGTGGAGAGCAACCTCGGCTTCGCCTACACCATCCTCAACGACTACCTCATCATGATGTGCCTGAACCTCATCGAGAAGTACGTCCGGAAGTACTCCCTCAGCAACGAAGACTACACCTACATGATCAAGCCCCAGTCGGACTTCGACTCGATCAAGCCGCTCAAGGCCCTGCGGAAGCTCCTGAAGCACCCGGCGGTGGACCCGACGTTCCTCAGCCGCTTCGAGGCTTGGGCCCGGGAGTTCGAGGACTCGGTGGCCACGGACCCCTACGTCGGGATCTACACGCAGATGAGCGGCGCGGGCTACGGAAGCCTCGTGCCGCAGATCCAGGACTACCTCCAGCGCTACGGGAACCGCGCCTTCGAGGAGCTCAAGATCG
The DNA here is from genome assembly GCA_005791855.1 of Bdellovibrionales bacterium. Classification (GTDB taxonomy): domain Bacteria; phylum Bdellovibrionota; class Bacteriovoracia; order Bacteriovoracales; family Bacteriovoracaceae; genus Peredibacter. The sequence continues at coordinate 3,162 of SXUH01000045.1, read as the reverse complement.
AGAGCCTCACCTTCAAGCAGTCTCCGATCAACTTCTCCCAGCTCCTCACCTGGCAGTACCCGACCCGGGACCAGGACATCAAGGACCACGACTCGCGGGCCTACCGGTTCCCCTGGGAGAAGATCACGGGCGTCGACCGGCTCCTCCTGAAGAAGCTCATCCTCTTCTCCCACCGGACCGTTTCCACCCGGGAGAACACCAGACTCCTCCGGACGGAGATCTACGGGTGGGTCCGGGAGTGCATGCTCAAGGCCTTCAAGACCCTGAAGCGGAACCACCCGGCCCTCTTCGGCGAGGTGCCGATCAAGAACTTCTTCTCTCTGAGCTTCTCCGACCTCCGGAGCTACGTCGACGGGCGGACTTCGGAGGAGGGCCTCGCGGACCTCATCCGAAGGCAGCAGAAATGGATCACTCGGGAACCGAACTTCCCGGAGTTCTTCTGTCACCCCGAGGGCCACGACGTGCCGTCCTTCGACGAGTTCGTCGCCACCGACTCCGTCGAGTCCCTCGCCCGCGGTGGAGAGATCACGGGCCTCGGCGCATCCCCGGGGATCCTCGAAGCCACCCCCGTCGTCCTCCATTCACCTCAGGAAGCCCTGCGCATCGAAAATCTTGCCGAGTGTATCCTGGTCACCAAGTCCACGGACCCGGCCTGGATCTTCATCCTCACTCAGTGCCGAGGCCTCATCTCGGAGAAAGGAAGCCTCCTGAGTCACACCGCGATACTCGGCCGAGAGTTGAACAAGCCCACGGTTGTCGGAGTGAAGAACGCGACTCAGCTTTTAGCTGGCATAAAAAAGATTTCTATGGATGGCAAAACTGGTAAAATCCAAGTGATCGAATAAGTGAGAAGAATGTTTAGTAACGAGAACCGGTACCTATTCAAGTTCGCCTGGCTGAGCATCCGTCGGAACGCCGGGCGGAGCTTCTTCATCGGCTTCTCCGTTTCCCTCGCCGTGATCATCGCCGTCTGGGTGGTGTCCTTCTTCGACGGGATGAACGCCCAGATCGAAGAAGCGGTGGTCGCCACCAACACCGGCTTCTTCCAGCTCCAGGACCCGCTCTACGCCTACTCCACCGACTCCTCCGCGCCCAGGGAACTCTCGCCGGCGCTCCTGGAGAAGCTCCGGACTCCGGCGATCAAAGCCTTCTCCCCCGAGCTCGTGCTCGACGGGAACATCTCGACGCCCGAGGGCGCCGCGGGGCTGTCCGTGATCGGGATCATCCCGGAGTACCACCGGTCCTTCATCACCATCGCCAGGAACCTCGTGAGCGGGGACTTCCTGGGGGCCGCGGACGAGGACAAGGTCCTCATCGGAAAGGACCTCGCGGAGGCCTTCCGCTTCTCCGTGGGAGACCAGCTCGTCCTGAACTACCAGGACCAGGTCGGGGGCCTGCGCTCGGAGAACCTCACCGTCGGCGGGATCTACACCTACGGGAGCCCCGGGTTCGAGAAGCGGTTCGTCTACATCAACCAGGGAACCTGGAAGAAGCTCTTCCTCACGGCACCCACCGAAGCGCCCCTCTACAATCGGATCCCGCTGATGACCGAGAGCCTCGCCCAGAGGCCCGCGGTGCTGGCCGCGATCCGCGGCGAAGACCTGAAGGTGAAGACCTGGAAGGACCTGAATCCGGAGATGGCAGTGATCCTCGAGTTCCACGACGGCATGATCAAGTTCTTCCTCCTCATCATCGCCCTCACCATCACCATGACCATCCTCACCCCCGTGCGGATGCTCTGGCAGGAGCGCTACAAGGAGCTCAAGATGATGAGCGTCCTCGGGGTCTCCCGCGCGAAGTTCTGGAAGGTCGGGATGTTCGAGGTCTTCCTCATGATCCTCCTCTCCGCGAGCCTCTCGTCCCTCCTCCTGATCCTCATCATCGGGACCCAGTCCTACACCGGCGTGGACGTCCGGTTCCTGAACAACGGCATCGCCATCGAGCGCGCGGGGATCAAGCTCCCGGGGATCATCTTCCCGGTCCTCACCGCTCACCAGCTCATCCTCACGTTCGGCTTCGTCGTCTTCGTCCTCGGCGTGAGCTACGTCTGGTCCGTCCACAGTACGATTAAAAAAGTTGAAGGTGCCCTGTGAGATCTCTCGCTTTCCTCCTGAAGTTCAGCTACCGGAACCTCTGGCGCTCGCCCAAGCGAACCGTCATCATGCTCCTGAGCCTGAGCCTCGGCTCGTCGTTCATCATCTGGGACCTGAACTTCGCCAACTCCGGCTCCAAGGAAGTGATGAAGGAGTTCCTCTCCCAGTACGCGGGCCTCTTCCACGTCACCCACAAGGAGTACTACGAGAAGGGCAACACGAAGAAGTTCAATAACTACAAGACCATCTCCGACGCCGACGTCCCGGACCCGGCGCTCTTCGAGAAGTCCACCCGCCGGGTGACCGTCCCCGTCTTCGTCTCCGGGGAGAAGAAGACCCTCGGCGTCCTCCTCACGGGCCTCGACGTGAACAAGGAGCTCTCCCTCTCCTCCCTCCACAAGGTGGTGAAGACGGGCCGCTTCCTGGACGCCGCCGCCGATAAGGAGATCATCATCGGGAAGAAGTTCGCCCAGCGGATCAACGCCAAGGTGGGAGACCAGGTCGCCGTGATCGGCCAGGGCCTCGACGGCTCGGTGGCCAACGACCTCCTCACCGTCGTCGGCCTGCTGGACTTCGGCGGCGGGGACCTGGAAGAGTCCCTCGCCTTCACCCAGCTCCGGACCGCCCAGACCCTGATCTCCCTGGACGAGAGTTCCTACCACCAGATCGTGAGCTTCGACATGGACCGCGAGGACCTCCCGGTGATCCCGGCCCTGGCCGTGACCACCTGGGCCGAGCTCCTCCCGGAGATCGGCGTGTCGGTGAAGTTCATCGACAACTTCACCTGGATCGTCTCCGTCATCATCGTCCTCGTCATCAGCCTGGGCCTCTCGAACACGCTCATGATCACCTTCTTCGAGCGCGAGCAGGAGTTCCAGAGCCTCAACATCATCGGCGCCAAGGCGTCCTGGGTGACGGCGTCCCTCATGATCGAGGTCTTCCTCATGGGGTCCCTCGCGGTGATCTGCGGGACCCTCCTGGGCCACCTCTTCACCACCTACTGCTACTACTACCCGATCAACATCCAGAGCTTCACCGGGGGCCAGCCCATCATCATGGGCGGGATGGT
>SXUH01000356.1 GCA_005791855.1 Bdellovibrionales bacterium | reverse complement strand
GTCCATGTTGATGCGGCCGAAGATGTGGCCGGCGCAGCCGTTGACCGTCACCCGCGTCCCCGTCCCGTAGGAGACGAGCCCGTCGCCGTAGCCCATGGGGATGACCGCGATGAAGCCGTCTTCCCCGGCGACGGTGATCCCGTACCCGACCGGCACGCCCTTCTTCACCTCGAAGGTCGCGAGGACCTTGGTGACGAGCCGGGAGACCTGGTGCCCGGTCCAGACGACGGGGTCGAGGACGCTCGGCGGGCCGTAGAGCATGAGCCCGGGCCTCACGTAGGTTTCCTCCGCGCCGAAGCCCTGTTCGATGGCGCCGGAGTTGGCGACCGACGTCTTCCGGACCTCGACCCCCGCCTCGACGAGCATCCGCTTGCTCCGCTGGAACTCGGCGAACTGCCGGTGGGTCTTGTCGCCGTCCTTGAGGGGGACGTAGGAGTACGCGAAGTGGGTCAGGAGGTGCTCCACGCCCCGGGCCCGGAGCTCCGGGAGGAAGGCGACGAGCTCTTCCCCGGTGAGGCCCAGGCGGTTCATCCCCGTGTTGAGCTTGAGCACCAGCGGGACCTTCTTCATCGCCGGATCCCGGAGGACGGCCTCCAGGTCAGATCGCTGGTGGAGCACCGGCGTGAGGTTGGAGTTCGCGTACGCTTCCCGGCACTTCGGGTCCTGGATCTCCGTGTCCGAGAACACCAGGATCTCCGCGGCCAACCCGGGACTCTCGTTCAAGAGGAAGAGCGCCTCCCCGAGGCTCGCGCAGCCGAGGGTCCGGGCTCCGCACTCCTTCACCAGGAAGTTCGACACCGGGACGATGCCGTTGCCGTAGGCGTTGCACTTCACCATGGGAAGGATCTCCGCCTTCGGCGCAAGGTTTCGGATGAGTCCGAAGTTCTTCCCCAGCAAGCCGAGGTCGACTTCGAGGTAGCTTGAGTGTCTCATAGGCGGATTCCCAGCATTAGGTCACGAGCCTCTTGAGGTCGCTCCGCCGGGCGGGGGTGGCCGCCGTGGGCAGGAGCCGGCGGCCCTCGTCGGCTACCTTCATCTCCTGGACCTCCTTCTCGAAGATCCGGAGGTAGTGGGCGGAGGACGCCGGAAGGAGGTTCAGCACCGGCTTCATCTCCTCGGAGAGGACCTGCGAGTTATCTTCGAAGAACTTCCAGTAGCCGAACTGCTTGATGAACCCCTGGAGCATCTGGGTCTCGGCTTCGACGCTGTCCCGCGGGATGAAGAACACCACGTGCCACGGTCCGAAGAGCGAGAGCTTGGTGGTCTTCTGCAGCCGGCCGGAGAGCTGGAGGAAGAAGTCGTTGAAGAACGAAGACCAGAAGAACTTATTCGACGCCTTCCGCTTCGCGAGGTCGGTGAGCGGAATGAGGCTCAGGGAAACGATCCGCGTGTCCGAATCGGGCCCGGAGTTCCCGAGCCGGTCCATGGTGTCGAGCGCTTCCCACATCGGGAGGAACTGCGACGAGTACTGGGGGAGCTGCTGGTGGAGCTTGAGCCGGCGCAGGGACGAGCTCAGGCTTGACTCGAAGACGTCCCAGGGGAAGTTCAGCATCCGCTCCTGCTTGAAGGAGACGAAGAGGAGCAGCTCCGGGTTGTGGTTGGCGGAGTGGATCCGCACCACGGTCGGGTCGCCTTCGAAGAGGTCGTGGGCGACCTGGAGGGCCATCTCCTCGGCGAACCGCTCGATCCCGTTCGGATTGGCCTGGCCAAGCCAGAGGGCCGGGAACGGAGTGTAGCGCTTCCGGGAGACGTCCGGAGCGATGAGCTTCTGTCCGGTGGCGTTGAGCTCGTAGAGGCCGAAGCCGTCGAGCGCGTCCCACTTCTCGAGCTTACTCAGGAGCGACTGGGTGAAGTTCTGCAGGGCCGCTTCCTCTTCGATCTCGGCGCAGAAGTTCCGGATGAACTGGAAGTGCGCCCGGAACTCCTCGGCCTCGCTCCGGTCGGCGAGCATCCGCTGCGAACGGGCCTGGAGCCGCTGGACCCGCGCCTCGAGCTCCTCCCGCTCCTTGGCGGCCTTGATCTCCAGCGCCCGCTGCTTCACGAAGCTGTAGACCTGCAAGCCCAGGGAAGAATCATGGTGGACGTAGCCCAGGGGGGAGAGGCCTAGGGTCGACTGGAGGAGGACCTTCGTCGAATCCTTGGAGAAGAAGACGTAGTTCAGGGTCTTGTCGACGACCTTCGGGTGCGACCGGAACTGGATCGACCCCTGGCTCATCTTCGTGACGTCGACGAACACCAGGTCCGGGGTCTGCATCTTGCTCGCGACCCAGAACTCGTCGAGGTTCTGGTAGTGGTGGGCCATGATCTTGTGCTGGCGGAGGGCGGAGGCGATGTCCCGGGCCGACGCCAGGTCGTCCATCAAAATTGCAACAGAGAGTTCGAGTCCTTGAATCATGGTCTGCATTGCTTTCCTTCCGGCCATCCGGGGCCGCTGCGATGTCGCTTTCCCTAATGGTAACGTGAGACCGGACAATCGGCAACTTTAAGAGACACAAACCTTCGACCAAAATTCCGTGGCGAGGAGAGCGGGAGACGAGGCCTCGAGGTTCGAGATCTTCCAGGGAACCTGGTCGAAGATCTCCTGGCGCTCGCGGTAGATCTTCTCGAGCTCCCCTCTCCCGCGCTGGAGCAGGGGCCTCGGCTCGTCGGCGTCCGCCTCCAGTCTTTTGATACAGGTTTCAAAGGGCGAATATAAGTAGCAGAAGGCGACCTTCGGTGACGGAGCATAAAAGTCGAGTAAGCCCTGGGTGAGGGAGCCGCCGCCGAGGGCGAGCACGCCCTTGTGATCCTGGGCCAGCCAGTGGACGATCTCTTCGCTCTCCCACTTGCGGAAGGTCTCCCACCCTACCGACTCGATCAGGTCGGCCAAAACCTTCTTCCCACTTCCGTATTTTTTTAAGATGATCTGGTCTAGGTCAGAGAAGACGTCCCAGGACCCGGGAGAAGAGTTCTGCAGCTCCCTAAGAAATGTACTTTTTCCGGAACCCGAAAAGCCAACCAATAAGATTTTTTCGCACAAAGCCATCTGGGCCCTTCTCAATCTGTGATTATTCTAATATTTAAGCTCAGATCGAATCTCTTCGTAAAAGGTATCTCTATGAACAAGCACGATAAAGTGGCAGACAAGATAAATCTCATCAAGCTGCCGGCGAATAACCCCATCGACTTCGAGCTCGACCAGGACACCGAGTGG
>SXUH01000355.1 GCA_005791855.1 Bdellovibrionales bacterium | reverse complement strand
CCTTCTTCAAGAACCGGACCCCGACCTTAATCGACCTCATGACCGCCGCCTACGAGCTCGGCGTCGTCCCCGCCCGGGAGCTCGACGAGATCGCTAAGCTCGAAGAGCTCTGGAACCCGAAGAAGACCTTCTACCAGAAGTACAAGGTCTGGATCCGCGGGGCTTCGAGCGTGGGCTCCATCGCCCTCCCGCCGCCCTTCGGCTTCCTCCCGTCCCTCGGCCTCATGATCATCGAAGCCACGACCAAGACCACCAACAACACGACCAACGACCTGGGGTTATTTTAAATGAAGGCCCTCCTCCTCCTCCTCACGACCCTCCTCCCCCTCGCGGCCCTCGGTGCCGGGAGCCGGGAGCTGACCGCGCTGGTGCGAACGGACGACAACGTCCCGGTGCTGGGCCCCGTGACCCTCACGGACCTCGTCTCCGAGACCGGGTTCGACGGCGAGTTCTTCAAGATCGTCAAGGGCAAGGACGACGAGGCCATCGGCTTCGACGGGGATGCGCAGCTGACCCTCCGGGCGGCCACCGCCTACCACCACCTCACCCTGGCGCGGAACTACTTCGTGAAGAAGCTCGGCTCGGCGTACACGGCTTCGCTCCCGAAGATGGTCATCCGCCTCGACCTCACCAATAAGTTCTCCAAGCTAGGCCACTTCGCCAACGACGCCCTGGACCCGCAGTACAACAACGCCCTCACCGTGCCGGCGGGGGCGGGCCTCGCCTCCCGGGGGATCAGGCCCTGGGACATCGAGATCTGGGTCAGGCCCTCGAAGAAGATCCACATCTCCGAGATCACCTTCCACGGGTCGGAGGCCGCCGAGTTCAAGTCCCTCATGAAGAGCTACCGGGACCAGTCGCGGGTCCAGTCCCTGTCCCAGTTCCTTTCGCAGACCATCGTCTCCGCCACGGACTCGGAGTCGACCATCGACCCGTTCAACACCAACAACGTCATCCGGGTCATCGGGTCGAGCGTGCTGCTCGAAGCCGCCTACCACTTCTACGATCCCCTGACCAAGCTCTTCCAGCGGAAGTGGTACTGGCTCGACACGGCGATGGTCCCGGAGATCATCTACCACGAGTTCGCCCACGCCGCCCTCTCGGACCACCTCGAGCTCACCCACTCCACCGCCGTCATCGAAGGGATGGCGGATTTCTTCGCGGGCCAGATCGCGGACTCCCCGAAGCTCGCCACGCACATCAAGGCCTTCAACACCTACAACGGCAAGGACGCGAAGAACAAGCAGCAGTTCAAAGACGTCTTCGAGACCTCCGACTACGCCAACTCCGACTTCGTCTTCGGCCTCCTCTGGGAGCTGGAGAAGATCGTCGGCGAGGACCGGGGCGAGGCCTTCATGTTCGAACTCCGCAAGTCGCTCACGACGAACTCGTCCATCCGGGGCCAGCTCATCGAGGGCATCCTCAAGACGTGTAAGAAACTCTGCGGCGATCCGTTCACGGATAAGCTCCGGATCCACCGCGCCTTACATTCCAGAGGGATATAAATCTCCGGAGTAAAAAATATACACTCCGTTGAGTCCGCCGCGTGGCCGAGATAGAAAGAGCCACTGTTCTCACTCACCACTGCCAACAGGAGGCACTCATGTTTAAGAAGTTTATCACCTTGATGATGGTCGTCGCCATCTTCTCCGTTAACGCGCAAGCGGCTTCGCAGAACGGTCTGAAGCAGGCCTTCGACGAACTGACCTTCGCCCTCACCGTCGAGACCAACGGGAAGGACGCCGCCGCTTCCAAGGAAGCGATGAAGACCTTCTCCGCCAAGGTCCGCGAGCTCAAGGCCCAGGGCCTCACCAATGAAGAGATGATCTCCTTCGTCAAGTCCGAGATCAAGGACGCCAAGGTCGCCGCGGAGGTCGAAGCCGCGTTCAACATGATCAACCTCACGAAGATGGATTCGAAGGAAGCCGCCGAGACCATCGCTTCCATCATGAAGAAGTCGGAGGTTAAGGGTGCGAGCTGGAACGGCGGCGCGACCGTCCTCCTGGTCGCCGTCGTCGCCATCGTCGTGGTCGCGGTTGCCTTCGGCGCCCGCGGCGGATACTCGACGAGCGGTTGCTTCGCGAACGAAATCCTCGTCTGCGACACCTACTGCGACGACTTCGGTTGCTGGGAAGACTGCTACTGCTACTAAGACCGAGTTACCTTCCAGGGGAAGCTCCGGCTTCCCCTTTTTTTTACGGGTAGCTCGCGACCACCGGAACTTCCTCCGGCAGCGGGATCTTCTCCGGATCTCCCGGGACCTGCGGGAAGGTACCCAGGGCCCAGGCCCGCTTCGCCTGCTCGATCTTCTCCCTACTGCTCGAAACCAAGTTCCACCAGATGTACCTCGGCTCGGGGAACGGCTCGCCGCCGATGAGCGCGAACAACGCGTCGGCGGAATGGGAGGCCTCGAAGGAGCTGCCTTTCTTGAAGACGACCATCTGGTTCTGCCGGTAGGCCTCTTCTCCCACCGTGACTTCGCCCCTCACCACGTAGAGGGCGTGCTCGTGGCCCGCGATCCCCTCGAAGGTGAAGTCTCCGGCGGCCTTCGCCGAGTGGACGAGGAAGGTCATCGGGCTGTGCGCCTTTAGCCCGGAGGTCTTTCCGAAGGCGCTCCCGGCGACGAGCTTGATCAGCGCGGTCGGGGTTGCGATCTCCGGGATCTCGGCCTTCTCGTAGTGGGAGAAGCTCGGGTCCATGTCTTCCTTCTCCACCGGAAGCGCCACCCAGAACTGGAGGCCATGGATGGTGCGATCCTTCGCCCGGTTCCTCTGCGGCTCCCGTTCGGAGTGGGAGATGCCTCTCCCGGCGGTCATCCAGTTCACCTCCCCGGGGACGATGAGCTGTTCGACGCCGAGGGAATCCCGGTGGTGGATCTCCCCTTCGAAGAGGTAGGTCAGGGTCGAGAGGCCGATGTGCGGATGGGGCCGCACGTCCATGTGGTCCGCGGGTGCTTTCAGGATGGCGGGCCCCATGTGGTCGAGGAAGATGAAGGGCCCGACCATCCGCTTCTGCGCCCACGGGAGGATCCTCCGCACTGGGATACCGATGTCTTTTGCTCTGGGTTCGATGACGAGTTCGAT
>SXUH01000044.1 GCA_005791855.1 Bdellovibrionales bacterium | reverse complement strand
GTTCACCCAGACCTTGGCGAGGGACTGCATCTTCACCACGTCGTTCCCCGAGCGCGGGGGCTTCGGGAACTCGAAGCTGATGGCCTGCTCCTCCGGCGGGAGCTCGATCTTGTCGATCTTGTCGAGCTTCTTCACGCGGGACTGGACCTGGGCCGCGTGGCTCGCGCGCGCGGCGAACTTCGCGATGAACTCCTCTTCCTTCTGGAGCATGGCCTCCTGCCGGCCGTGGCTCGCGATGAGCTGCTCGCGGCGGATGTTCCGCTCCTTCTCGTAGTAGTCGTAGTTCCCGGAGTAGACGGTGATCGTCTTGTGGTTGACCTCGACGATCTTCTTCACGATGCCGTTCATGAAGTCCCGGTCGTGGCTGGTCATGAAGACCGCGCCCTTGAAGGCCTTGAGCCAGTTCTCGAGCCAGAGGATGGACTCGAGGTCGAGGTAGTTGGTGGGCTCGTCCATGAGGATGAACTCGGGCCTCTGGGCCAGGACCTTCGCCAGGGCGATCCGCATCTTCCAACCGCCGGAGAAGTTCTCCACGGGCCGCTGGTGCTCGTCGGGCATGATCCCGAGGCCCGTGAGGACCTCGGCGGCCTGGTACTCGATGTCGTAGCCGCCGAGCTTCTCGAACTCGGTCTGGTAGTCCCCGAGCTTCTCGAGCATCTCGTCGGAGTACTCGCCGTCCTCGAGGGCCTTTTCGATCTTGGCGATCTCGTTCTTGAGGAACCCGAGCCGGGGGTTCCCGTGGATGACCTCTTCGATGGCCGAGCGACCCTTGAGCTCGCCCACGTTCTGGGAGAAGTAGCAGACTTTAAGTTTCTCCGGAATATTTATGCTGCCCGAATCGGCCCGCTCTTCTCCCATGAGGAGGCGGAACAGGGAGGTCTTTCCCGCACCGTTTGGCCCGACTAATCCCACCTTCTCTCCGGGGCCGATGAAGAAAGATCCGCCCTGGTATAGAACTTGTCCACCATAGCTCTTGGTGAGATTTGAAACGGTAATCATAATGTCTCCTAAATGAGTCTTGAGAGTAATGCTTTTGCTGTACATATCCAAGCGAAATTTGTAATATACGAAGTCATGGAAGAGTGGAATTTACTAGATAAACAGACAGAGTTCTTGAAGCTCCTCGGGCACCAGGGAAAGAGCTTCAACACCATTAAAAACTACAAGGCCGATCTGAAGTGCTTCAACGCCTTCCTCATCGACAAGCAGCAGGGCCTCAAGGTCCGCTCCTTCACTCCCACGCAGGTGCAGGAGTACTCCCTCTACCTCGATGCGAAGTACAACTCCTCGAACTCCGTGCGCCGGAGAGTCCAGGCGCTCCGGCTGTTCTTCGACTTCCTCCTCGGGCAGAACCTCTTTCCGGAGAATCCGCTCAAGAAGATGGCCGTGTCTCCGAAGGTGCTGGACGATCCGGAGCCCACGCCCTTCAGCGACGTCCTCAAGACCTACCGGCTCCTGAAGAAGCGGATCGCGGACACCGAGGGCCTGGCCCAGCTCGTGAACTCCCGGAACCTCGTGATCTTCCACCTCATCTACGGCTCCGGGCTCAAGGTCTCCGACCTCGCGAAGCTCAGCTCCGCGAGCATCCTGAAGGACCAGAAGACCTACCGGGTCCTGGTGGAGCATCCCAAGCGGGATCCCTACTCGATCCCCATCCCGGAAGCCTTCAACGGCGACTTCCAGTTCTACAGGGCAAAGTTCCAGGAGCACCTCCGGAAGGAAGACCTCTCCATCGACGAGCTCCTCTTCAACGCCAACCCCTACAAGATCCTCGCCGGGGGCCTCTCCCCTCGCGGGATCGAGCTCTTCTTCGAGGACCTCCGCCGGGGCCTCAAGATCGACATCACCGCCAAGTCCCTGCGCCAGTCCTGCATCTTCAAGTGGCTCAACATGAACGTCCCGCACACCACCATCAAGGAGTGGCTGGGCGTGACCCCGGGCTACTCCCTCGAGCTCTACCTGGAAGAATTGAAGAAGGACCCGAGCGGGAAGATCTTCAAGGACCTCGAGGAAGACGATGGATGACCAGGCCTACCTCCGGCGCACCTTCGACCTCGCCCTGAGAGCAAACGGACGGACCTGGCCCACCCCCCTCGTGGGGGCCGTGATCGTGAAGGACGGCCGGGTCATCGGCGAAGGCTTCCACCGCAAGCAGGGAGAGGCCCACGCCGAGGTCGACGCCCTCGACAACTGCACCGAATCCCCGGAGGGCTCGACCATCTACGTGAACCTCGAGCCCTGCTGCCACCTGAAGAAAACCACCCCACCCTGCGCCCAGCGGCTGGTGAAGGAAAAGATCAAGAAGGTCGTCGTCTCCAACCTCGACCCGAACCCGGCGGTGAACGGTAAGGGCGTGGAACTCCTCCGGCAAAGCGGGATCGAGGTTTCTCACGGCCTGCTCCGAGAAGAGGGAGAGAAGATCAACGAAGTCTTCTTCCTCTCCCAGCGGCGCAGGCGCCCCTTCGTCCACCTGAAGATGGCCTCCACCCTCGACGGGAGGACGGCCCTCCCGAGCGGCGAATCCCAGTGGATCACCGGGACGAAGGCCCGGGAACACGTCCACGCCCTCCGGTCCCGGCACCAGGGCATCATCGTCGGCGCCGGGACCGTCCGGGCCGATGACCCGAAGCTCACCGTGAGACTCCCGGGCTACCTCGGAGTGCAACCTCACCGGATCATCTTCACTAAGAGTGGGAAGCTCCCGAAGGACGCCAGCGTCTTCACCGACGAGCACAGGGCCAAGACCCTCATCTACACCCAGGGGAACTTCGACTTCGATTTCCCGAGCGAGCAGATCGTCCGGATCGGGCAGCTGGGAGAGGCGCTCTCGGATCTCTTCGAAAGAAAGTTCGTCTGCCTCATGCTCGAGGGTGGGTCGGACCTCGCCACGAGTTTCATCCGCGAAGCTCTGGTCGACCGGGTGTCGCTCTATCTTAACCCGAGCTTCCTCGGGGCAGGAACGAGTGTCCTGGGAGACCTGGGCCTTGCGACCCTCGACCAGAGACCAAGACTTAAAAACATCGAAAGCACCTGGCTCGGAGACGACCTCTACCTCACCGGGACTTTGTAAAGGGAAACCATGTTCACAGGACTCATCGCCGAAGTCGGCACCATCCAATCCATCAGAACGAACACCGAGGGGAAGGAGTTCACCATCCGCGCGCCGGGGCTCATCCAGGAGATTAAGGTGGACGACTCCGTTGCGACCAACGGCGTGTGCCTCACCGCCACC
>SXUH01000354.1 GCA_005791855.1 Bdellovibrionales bacterium | reverse complement strand
TGGCCGACGGAGAGGTTGGTCTTCTTCAGGACCTTGTGGATCGCCTCGACGGGGGCCGTGGAGAACCAGGTCGGGTTGTGAGCGTTGGAGGCGTAGCCGAGGATCTTGAACTCCGCCTGAGCGGCGAAGGCGTCTCCCGCGAGGACCACGGCCGCGGCCCCGTCGTTGATCGTCGACGCGTTGGCGGCGGTGATCGTCCCGGCCTTGTCGAAGGCCGGCTTCAGGGTCGGGATCTTCTCGAAGTTCGCCTTGAAGGGACCTTCGTCGTCCTTGATCTCCGTGAACCCGCCCTTGGCCGGGACCTTCACGGCGACGATCTCGTCGTTGAAGTAGCCTTCCTTCGTCGCGGTCTGGGCGCGCTTGAAGGATTCGACGGCGAAGGCGTCCTGCTCTTCCCGGCTCATGTTGTATTTCTTCGTGCATTCTTCGGCACAGTTCCCCATCGCCCGGTCGGTGTAGACGTCCCAGAGGCCATCCCACTGCATGGAATCCTTCATCTCCGTCGGGCCGAACTTGCTCCCGGTCCGGGAGTTCATGAGGAGGTGCGGGGCGAGGGACATGTTCTCCATCCCGCCGGCGACGACCACCTGGTTATCGCCGGTGAGGATCGAGCGCGCCCCGAGGATGACGGCCTGGAGACCGGAGCCGCACACCTTCCCTACGGTCGTGGCCGGGATGTTCTCCGGAAGGCCCGCGGCGAGCATGGCCTGTCTCGCCGGTGCCTGGCCCACGCCGGCGGTCACCACGTTCCCCATGAAGACCTCGTCGACTTTATTCTTTTCGATGTTGGCCTTCTGGACGGCGCCCTCGATGGCGGCGGCGCCGAGCTTCGGGGCGGGGACCTGAGAGAGGGTACCGAGGAAACTGCCCACGGCGGTTCGAGCTCCACCAAGAATGTAAACGGCCATATGAAATCCTTTTTGCGAATGATAGGTTGTCTTTGTTCCAGAAATATTTTAATGAAGGGTCTGATAAAAGACCACTAAAAATCACTTAATTAAGGCAGCTCGTTATGATGACCAGAAGAAAGAGTTCTAAGAATGGGAAAAGCATCCCCCAGGACTGGGTGGAAGGGGTTTCCAAGCTCTTAAATGACACCTATAAGACAACGTGCAAAAAAACAGGCCGGTACTTTGATGTCTACGGCCAGATCTTCCCGGAAGAACTCCTCCTTGTGGTCTCCTACGTCTCAGAAACCGACCCGAACCTCGCCCCCATCACCCTCTTCCTTTCCTGCGAGCCCGAGCACCTGGCCACGAAGGAAAAGGTCAAGGAAACCCAGAATAGCTTCATCGAACTGGCCGGGCTCTTCTTCGACGAGATCTTCGCCGACGCCGACTGGGACAACTTCGAACCCAACTGGCAGGAAGTCACCCACAAGCACCAGAACTACTTCTACAAGCTCTCCCGGGAGAACATCATCCTCACCCTCAAGGCGAACGAACTCCTGGGAGAGGATTTCGAGGACGAGGAACGGAGTGAGGACGATCTCATCTAAGGCAGGGCTTTACCTAGAACGGTGAAACGCATTCCTTGTAGCATCCACACTTGGTCTCTCCCGGGGGGCAGATCCAGGGCCCGCAGAACTGGCCCGGGGCGCAGGGTACGGAAAAAGCCGTGCAGGCCGGGGCGACGTCGTAGAACGGACAGGAGATGGGGATCGCCACCTGCACCGGAAGGAGGCAGAGCAGGAGAATGAGCCTGAGGTCACGGAGCCGTTTCAACATCTCTCCGTTCTCCGTTACTCGTCTTCGTATCTCAGAGAGCTCGAGATCGTCTCGATCCCGATGTCGTCGTCGGCGTCGTCGTCGTCCACCGCACTCTCGAACTCGTCTTCCTCGAAGTCGAACTCCGAGGTGATGTTGAGCTCGTTGAGCACCCGGTAGAACTCCTTGTCGTCCGAGAGGTCGGAGAGGAGGGCCTCGATGTACTTCGGAGGGTACTTGGAGATGAGCTCCTCGATGTACTCCTGGAGCTTGCCTTCCTTCAGGATCTCCCGCTTCTTCTGCACCGTCTTCCAGTTTCGAAGGTAGTGGAGCCGACAGTAGCTCTGGGTGGTGCGGATGTTGTCGCAGCCCTTCTCGATGCACTCGTCGTTCTTCGGGTCGATGAAGAAGTCCATGGTGCCGATGGCCTCGGTGATGTCCTTCCAGTTAAAGTGCTCCCGCAGCTCGGCGATCTCGTCGGCGATCTTGCCCTCGAGGTCCGCGAGCATGGCGTTGTTGTACTTCTTCGACTGCTTCGGAGTGAACGGGTCCACCGAGGAGTCGTCCTCGTAGGCCTTCTTTCCGGATTTCTTCGCGGCCTTAGATTTCTTGTAGTCTTCCTCGAACTCGTCGAAGTCGTCGTCCACGGGCTTCGGCTTGGCGGAGGCGGATTCCTCATCCTCCTCGTCCCCCAGGTACTCCTCTCCGTCGTAGTCTTCGTCGTCGTCGTCCTCGTCGTCGTCCATGAGCTTGGACTTCTTCCCGGACTTCTTCGCGGCCTTGGCCACTTCCTTGGCTTTCTTGGCGTCGAGCTTCGCCTGCTCCTTGGCCTTCTTCTCGTTCTCCTTCGCCTTCTTCTTCTCGAGGGCGAGGCGTTCCTTTTCCTTCTGGGCCGCGAGCTTCTTCTCTTTCTGCTCCCGTTCTTTCTGCGCCTTCAGCTGCTCCTTGGTCGGTTTGGTGACCAGGGCCTTTGCGATCTTGCCGGCGGCCTTGATGACCTTGTCTTTGAGTGACTTCGGGGCCGGTTTGGCGGAAGCCTTCGCTGCCTTCAGGGGGGCCTTCGGAGCAGCCTTCAGGGCCGCCTTCGGCTTCGCCGGGGCGGCCTTCTTGGGAGCGAGCTTCTTCGGAGCAGTCTTCGGAGCCGACTTCTTTACAGGAGCGGCCTTCGGAGCCGCCTTCGCTTTAGCTGGAGCTTTCTTTGCCATTGGTGCTGCTTTTTTTGGAGGTGCTTTCGCTACCGGTTTTTTAGCTCCGGCCTTTTTCGCCGAAGGTTTTTTCACTGGCATTTTAGCAGCAGGCTTCTTTTTAGCCATGGTTTTTCTCCTCAAAAAAATATCTGACAAGGGCACGACGTGTATAAAACAAATTTAATGGACACACTAGCAAAACACGAACGTCTTGACGAGTCAAATGTTAGTGGATGTCCTTTAATTCGTTGGCCGCGATCACCATCCGCTGGACCTCGGAAGTTCCCTCGTAGATCTCGGTGATCTTCGCGTCTCGGAAGAAGCGCTCGACCGGGTACTCTTTGGTGTAGCCGTTGCCGCCGCAGAGTTGGATCGCTTTCGTGGTGATCCACATGGCCGATTCCGAAGCAAATAATTTCGCCTGAGCGGATTCCTTGGAATACGAAAGGCCCGCGTCCTTGAGTGCCGACGCATGGTAGATGAGGAGCCGTGATGCGCCGATCTTTGTACTCATATCCGCCAGCATGAATTGGATCCCTTGCAGGTTGGAAAGAGGGGCACCAAACTGAACACGCTGCTTAGTGTAACGTATTGCATAATCAAAGGCTCCTTGAGCGATCCCAAGCGCCTGGGAAGCGATCCCGATCCTTCCACCGTCAAGGGTCGCCATCGCCACTCTGAAGCCTTTCTCCGGCTCTCCGAGGAGGGCGGTCTTCGGGACCTTCACCTTATCGAAGGCGAGCTGGGCCGTGGACGATCCCTTGATGCCGAGCTTGTCTTCGATCTTGATGATGGAGAAGCCGGGCGTGGAGGTCTCGACGATGAAGGCCGAGATCCCCTTGTAGTCCGGGGTCTTCTTCGTTTTCGCGAAGACGATGCAGACCTTGGCTTCCTTCCCGTTGGTGATCCAGTTCTTCACTCCGTTGATCTCCCAGTGGTCGCCCTTGTCCTCGGCGAAGGTGGTGAGCGACCCGGCGTCGGAGCCCGCGTTGGGCTCGGATAAGCAGAAGCAACCGATCCACTCGCCGGTGGCCATCTTCGGGAGGTATTTCTTCTTCTGTTCCTCGGTGCCGAAGTTCAGGATTGGCCAGACGCCGAGGGAGGTGTGCGCGGAGATCAGCACTCCGGTGGAGGCGCAGTTCCGGGAGATCTCTTCCACCAGGAGCGAATAGGAAAGGTAGTCCATCCCCGCTCCGCCGTACTCCTCGGGGATGTACGAGCCCATGAAGCCGTTCTCTCCGAGCTTCGAGATCAGCGCCTGCGGGATGTGGCCTTCGTGGTCGATCTTCATCGCCAGCGGAGCCACCTCCGAGTCGGAGAACTTCTTGATCATGTCCCGGATCTCTTTGTACTTTTCATCGAGCATCATACCGCTTTCCCCTTGAATTGTGCTTTCCGTTTTTCCAGGAAGGCCGACGTCCCTTCCCGCATGTCTTCGGTGCCGAAGATCCGTCCGAACTCCCGGCTCTCGAGCCGGAGTCCGTCGGTGAGTGTGGTTTCCAGCCCCTCCTGGAGGGTGCGCTTGGCCTGGGCGATGGCGTAGGAGGAGTTCTTCTGCGTCTCGCCCATCCACTTCCGACACGCCTCGAGGAGCTCGGCCTTGGACTCGAAGAGCTCGAGCGCGATCCCGAGCCGGAGGGCCTCTTCGGCGGAAACGTTTCTTCCGGAGAACATGAGCTCCTTGGCCCTTCTCTGGCCCACGATCCTCGTGAGGCGCTGGGTTCCGCCGAAGCCCGGGATGAGGCCGAGCTTCACCTCCGGAAGGCCGAAGACGGCGGACTTCGTGGCGAAGATGAAGTCGCAGGCCATGGCCATCTCGAATCCCCCACCGAGCGCGAAGCCGTTCACGGCGGCGATGGAGGGGTACGGGAGGGTTTCGAGGAGGACACTCACCTGCTGGCCCAGTTCGGAGAACGCCTGGGCATCGCCGCTACCCATGGGTTTCATCTCCGCGATATCCGCACCTGCGATGAAGGCC
Organism: Bdellovibrionales bacterium; assembly: GCA_005791855.1. Classification (GTDB taxonomy): domain Bacteria; phylum Bdellovibrionota; class Bacteriovoracia; order Bacteriovoracales; family Bacteriovoracaceae; genus Peredibacter. Next base: position 291 of record SXUH01000354.1, on the reverse strand, counting down.
TTCTCCCCTTCTCCCGTGAAGACCAGGCCCTTGAGATCGGTCCTGTGGAGTTCGGTGAGGCAGGTCTTGAGTTCCCGGTGAACCTGGATGTTGAGTGCGTTGAGCTTGGCCGGTCGGTTCACCACCAGCTGGCCCAGGTCTCCGTCTCTGGTGAAGACGATGGTTTCGAAGTTACTTGTCATAGGTGTAGAATCCTTTTCCATTCTTGCGGCCCAGGCGCCCGGCGGCGACGTATTGCTTGAGCAGCGGGCAGGGACGGTACTTCGCGTCCCCGAGACCATCGTGGAGGAC
>SXUH01000353.1 GCA_005791855.1 Bdellovibrionales bacterium | reverse complement strand
GTTCTTCAGCACCGGTTCGCCGAAGGTGAGGTTCGGGACGAAGTGGGAGTCCATGACGTCGAGGTGGAGCCAGAGGTCGTCGATGGCGTTGAGCCGCTCGACCTCCGCCTTGAGGTTAAGGAAATCCACCGACAAGAGGCTTGGGGAGATGGTGACCGACATACTACTCCTTGTGCGAACTCAAAGTGATTTCAGATTTCATACCGTTGAGGAGCTCGCGATCCGAGCAGGCCTTCTTCCCCTCGAGCTGGACCTCCGTGAGGTGGACCGCTCCGTCCCGGCACCCGACGGCGAGGGACCCGAGGTCGTTGGCCGCCTTCCCCGGTGGGAGCTTCCCGTGGTACTTCTCCGCCCGGAGAACCTTTAACCTTTTCCCGTTCAGGAAACAATACGTGCCGGGCCAGGGGTCCAGGGCGCGGATGAGGTTCAGGACCTCCGCGACGGTCTTCTCCGCGAAGTCCAGCGCCCCGTCTTCCTTCTTGAGCGTCGGCGCGAAGGAGACCTTGCTCTCGTCCTGGGGAGTGGCCTCTACGGGTCCGGCGAGCAGCTTCGCGAGCAGGTCGTTCATGGCGAGGGCCGCCTGGAACTTCAGCCGCGTGTAGAGCTGGCCGCCGGTCTCCGTCGGCGCGATCGGTACGGTGTGGAAGTGGACCAGGTCCCCGGCGTCCATTTTCTTCACCATCTTCTGGATCGACACGCCCGTCTCCGGGTCGCCGTTCCGGAGCGCGTACTGGATCGGGGCTGCCCCCCGGTACTTCGGGAGGATGGAGGTGTGGATGTTGAAGCAGCCCAGCCTCGCGAGCTGGAGCATCTCGCTCCCGAGGAACTGCGCGAAGGCGAGGACGACGATGAAGTCGAGGTCCTGGGCCTTGAGCATCCGGAGGAACTCGCCTTCGCGGTTGATGTTCTCACACTGGAAGACGGGGAGCTTCTTCTGTCTGGCGAACTCGACGACCTCGGGGGACTTGAGTTCCATCCCGCGCCCGGAGGGACGGTCCGGCATGGAGATCACGTACCGCAGGTCGACGTGCGGATGGTTGCTAAGGAGGTCGAGGGTCGGCACGGAGAAATCGGGAGTCCCGCAGTAGGCCACTCGGAACTTCTTCATCGACCCTTCTCTTTGGTGAGCTTCTTCTTGTAGAAGTTCTTCTTGAGGTTACTCAGGCGCTCGATGAAGACGACGCCGTCCAGGTGGTCGTTCTCGTGCTGGATGCAGATGGCGAGCATGTCGTCGGCGTCGAGCTCGTGGAACTCGCCGCTCAGATCCTGGTACCGCACGTGCACGGACTTGTGGCGCTTCACTTCTTCGTAGACGCCGGGAACCGAAAGGCACCCCTCTTCGTACGTGGTCGAGCCGGACTTGCCGGTGATCACCGGGTTGATCAGGACCATGGGATTGAAGTCGGAGAGCTTGTACTCCTCCTTCCCGGCCGAATTGGTGAAGGGCTCTCGCTCGTAGTCGACGTCCAGCACAAAGAGCCGGAGGCTTTCGCCGATCTGGGGCGCCGCGAGCCCGATCCCCGGAGCGTGGTACATGGTAAAGAGCATGTCCTTAACTAGTTTTGCTAGCTTGGGCGTGAATTCGGTAACCGGGACGGCTTTCTTGGACAGCACCGGCTCGGGGTAGGTGAAGATCGGAAGCCGGTCTCCCTCGAGCTTGTAGTTTTCTATGTTCATGGGACTTTTATAGCACAGAGAGAAGTGAAATTAAATTGAGAGTTTTCGATTCTTGAGGAAGGTGCTTAGGACGTAGATGAAGAACCCTAGAGGGATCAGACTGGTGGCGAGGAGCGGATTCAGGGTCCCGGAGTTCCCCAAAGCTATAGTGGAACTGTAAAGAACCCAAAAGACGACCGTCACCAGGAGGGTAAGAACGACATTCTTACCAAAGGAGCTGGACCGCCGGTTCGGGTTGAAGATCGTCGAGGCGGGGATCAGGGCGAAGACGAGGCAGATGAGGCTCAGGGAGACCTTGTTCAGGAGGAGGATCTGGTACTCGCTGATGTTGATCCCGGTCTTCGAGAGCCGGTGGATGAAGGTCTGGAGCTTGATGAAGTTCAGGGTCGTGAGGTCCGCTTCGAACTCCCCGAAGTCCTCCGGGACCTCCTCGAGCTTGATCAGCGAGTTCGGCTTCGCGGTCTCCATGGGGAAGGTGAACGAGCTGAGGTTACTGAGCTCGCGCACCTCGCTGAGCGACCACTCGCCGCCGCTGACGTAGATCGCGTTCCTGGCCTTGATGATCCGCGTACTGGTGTGCTCCGGCGAGAAGAAGTAGATCTCGAGGTTGTGGAGCGACTTCGTGTTCCGGTCGAAGAAGGAGAAGGAGGCGAAGTAGTTGTTCGACTTGTACCAGAACTTCCCGCCCTCGATGGAGCTCCTCGTGAGGTACCTCCCCTCGGAGGCCTTGCTCTTGGCGATCTCCTGCCGCTTGACCTTGTTGGCGAAGGGCTCGACGAAGCCGAGGTTCAGGAACTGGAGGGCGACCATGGAGAGCGCGCAGGTCCCGAGGAGCAAGTAGAACTTCCGGTAGGAGTACCCGGCGGCGAGGATGGAGATGAGCTCCGAGTGCGCCTTGAGCTTGTTGAGGGAGAAGAGGGTCGCCACCAGACAGCAGATGGGGAACATCTTCCCCATGAGGTCCGGCATCTTGAGGGAGTACTCGAGGAGGACGCGGGAGACCTCCTTTCCCTGGAGGAAGCCGTTGATCAGGTCCGCGGTCGAGATGAGGAGGAATAACACGGTAATGGCGCCGAGGAGGCTCTTGAACCATTCCTTGATAATCAGCTTGGTGAAGATTCGCATCACCCTATTATAAATCTTAGGATGGTTTTTGAAAGGAAAACTAAAAGCGGACGGAAGAAATACCGACCCACTCCGTGCATCACGGCGCTCTCCTGCCACCCGTTAACGGCGGCGGAAGAGTACCGGTAGTAGACCCGGACGAACTCCTGACCCAGCCGGTACCGCAGGAGGACGTCCTTGAGCTCCCGGAACTCCTGGGTCACCGGGTGCTCGGTGCCGAGGCAGAAGGTGACCACGTAGCACTTCTTCGAGTTGATGAAGATCCCCTGGTACGCCCGCCGGAAGGCTTCGGTGTTCTTGAAGATCGAGCGCTTGAGGCTCTTGCGGATGAGCTCCGAGTTGATCACCTGGTAGGGCTGGTTGGTGGAGAAGCTCACGAACTGGTCCAGGCAGAGCTGGCACTTGTCGTGGAACTTCGGGACCGCGTCGTAGATCTTGGCCATCTCGAAGTACACGTGGCTGATCATCAGCATCTCCGTGAGGTCCTTCTTCGGATCGAAGTGGTGGGGCTTGATCGAGTAGATGTCCTTGACCTCCTTCACCTCGGCGACGATCTCCATGTACTCGACGTACTTCTTCAGCGCGCCGGCGTAGTCGCCCGCGTCCATGTTGGTCTTCCCGAACCGCGTGAGCGTGATCCGGTTGTTGAACTTGTGCTTGAGGATGAGCTTCTTCTCTCGCTCTTCGCGAGCCGCTTTCCCGGATTTTGATACTGGTGCGCCCATGGGGAACCTATCGTCTGCCGGGGTGCCGGGGTTTAAGGAAAAAGCTCCTCACTCGGGTACCGGCGTGATTCCGTAGAGGCGCCGGAAGTCCTTGACGAAGGCGCGGATCTCCGCGGTCAGGCTCGCGTCGATCTGCACCCGGTCCTCGTCGCCCAGCTTGAGCACCTGGAAGATGTAGTTCTTGTTCTCCCCCATGGTCTTGCTGATCCGGGCGGCGCGCTTCCCGAGCTCGACGTAGGCCGAGCCGGGGAACTTCTTCTTCAGGTAGGCCGCGAAGACCTTGAAGTCCCGGATCTTCTTCCGGACGTCGTGGTAGGCGTGGATGTCGATCGGCTTCCCGAGCTGGGCTTCGATCCAGTCGAAGCTCGTGGCCGCGTACCTGGCGATGGCCCCGGGTTCGGCGGGAGTGAAGCCGAGCTTCTTCGTGTCGTGCCCTCCCTGCTGCATGTACTCGAGGACCTTCCGGGCCATCTTCCGGGCCCGCTTATCCTTCCCTTCGTAGAGGGCGTCGTTCATGTACCCGAAGTCCCGGACGAACTTCCGGAAGAGCTCCGGGGAGGTGTGCCCGCGGCTGTAGAGGTGGTAGGAACCCCGGAGCGTCTGGGCGATGAAGCGGAGGTCGATGAGCTTCTCCCGCTCTTTCTCGCCGGCGCCCTTGAGGCCCTTCTCGGCGACCTTCCGGAAGAGCTTCTCGAGCTTCTTGAAGTCGACCTTGTCGTAGTAGTCGGTCTGCGACTTGTTGAAGAAGGCCTGGTAGGTGATCGGGGTGTCCTGGAGGACGCCGTCGACGATCACGTCCTTGAGCTTCGGGACCGTCTGCTCCGCATCGGCTTCGAGGAAGACCTCGATGACCGTTTCGCATTCCTCCGCGAAGACGGACGGCGCCCAGAGGCCTAACCAGAGTAGGCAAAGGAGGGGAAGGAACTGGCCGCGACGGAAACGCAGAAGCATTCCTTCTTATCGACAACTGTCGTGGGGAATTTACAACACTAGACTGATCAGGATTAGAACTTCAAGATAGCCGAGAGAGAGGTATCGGTGAGGGTTTCGTCCTCGTAGAGGTAGGTCGGGTCCCCGAGCTGCTCGGAGAACTTCTGGGCGAACTCGACGCCGAAGCGCGGGCCGATCCAGCCCACTCCCCAGCCGGTGCCCTTGAAGTTCGCGGGGTTGTCGTAGAACTTCCCGACGCGGATGAAGAAGTCGCTGAAGACGTTGGCCTGCACGGCGGCCCTCCAGAGGTACTGCTTGGAGACGTTCTTCGTGTACTGCGCGCCGAAATCTGCCATGACGATGAGCCTCTCCGCGACGCTGTACTGGAAGCCTCCGATCACGCGTTCGTTGCCCTTGATGGTCCTCGTGGGGTCAAGGATCACGAGGCCCAGGATGGTCTTCTGATCGATGATGTGGGTCGTTCCCATGGAGAGCATGTGATGCGTCTGGTGGCGGTCGCTGAACTTCTTGGGAAGGACGTCTTGGATGTAGTTGTAGCTCACTCCGATGGAAGAGGCGGGACCCATCGGTGCCGCACCATGGAGCACCATGCGCTCGCGTTCGAAGCCAGCTTCTTCCTGCTGGAGGTACGCCACTCCGCCCTTAAGCGTACCGGAGTTGTCGGCCATGAAGAGCCCACGTGAGACGTCATTTTTTGAAAAATGATCACCCGCGGCGTCGCGAGCTGGGTTTTTCTTCTTTAGATCAGTTGAATAAGATTGATAGGAAATGCTCGAGTCCTCAAAGAAAGTTGAAGAAGCGGGGTTCAGCAGGGCCGCTTCGGTCGCGAGGATGCTCGCCACTCCGGTCCCCGCCGTCGAGTTCAACCGGGTGGTTTGAAAATCTCGGATTTGGGCCCAGGACGTCTGGCCCATAAGAGACAGGACGGCTAAGATGGTTACTTTCTTCATAGAGAAAAATGTAGAAAAGTTTTTACTTTATAACAAGGACATTTATGAAAATCAGAAAAGCCATTATTCCGATCGCGGGGAAAGGGACGCGCTTCCTTCCGGCGACAAAAGAGATCGCGAAGGAGATCCTTCCGATCATAAATGTCCCGATGATCCACTACGTGGTCCAGGAAGCCGTCGACGCCGGGATCGAGCAGATCATCTTCGTGACCTCCTCCGGGAAGGCCGCCGTGGAGAACTACTTCGACCGGAACCTCGAGCTCGAGACCTTCCTGGAGAAGAACAACAAGCTCAAGGAGCTCGAGACCATCCGGAAGATCGGGACCATGGTGAGCGTGACCAGCGTCCGGCAGAAGGAGCAGCTTGGCCTGGGCCACGCGGTCCTCATGGCCAAGGACATGATCGGCGACGAGCCGTTCGCGGTCCTCCTGGGCGACGACCTGGTGGTGAACAAGGTTCCGGCGATCAGGCAGCTGATGGACGTCTCCCTGAAGAACGACGGCTCCTCGGTCATCGGCGTGATGGAGGTTCCGAAGAAGGACACCTCGAAGTACGGGATCGTCAAAGGCGCCATCGTCAACGAGAAGACCCTGAAGATGAACGGGATGGTCGAGAAGCCCAAGCCGGAGGAGGCGCCGACGAACCTCGCGACCCCGGGCCGCTACGTCCTGACTCCGGAGATCTTCGAGATCCTCGAGAAGATCCCGCGCGGGGCGAGCAACGAGTACCAGCTGACCGACGCGATCAACGTCCTCTGCACCCGGAAGGACGTCTTCGCCTACAAGTTCGACGGCGAACGCTTCGACACCGGCAGCATCGCCGGCTACCTCGACGCGACCGTCGACTTCGCACTCAAGGACGCGGCGATCAGGGACGGCCTCGTCGCCTCGATCAAGACTCGTCTCACGAAATACGGTATCACCCTATGATCAAAGTCCTCCTCGCGTCGCTCTTCCTCGTCACCACCGCCCGGGCCTACGTCCCGACGGTGGAATCCCTGTTCCGCCAGGGGTCCAACCCGGACCTCATCTCCAACGGCGTCTCCGTCTCCATGGTGGTGAAGAAAGTCATCCCCGGGGAACGGGCGGAGGGCAGCACGGTGGCCGACGTCTCCCTGCTCGCCGACGACAAGTCGGAGAGCTTCTACAAGCTCTTCCTCACGAAGGCCTCCGGCGACACGATCAAGGTCGCCCAGGCGCGGTTCGGGGACCGGAGCTTCTCCGAGAAGACGATCCGGCACAAGATCTACTACCCGAACTTCACCCCCTACACCGTCAAGGCCAACGTCGAGCAGATCGAGAAGGGGATCTTCTTCAGCCTGATCCATTCGCTCACCATGAACAACGGATCGCACCTGGTGAGCTACCTGAAGACCCTCGGGGTTCCGGTGAAGCTCAACAACGATCTCATCAACCGGTCGAAGGTCGAACTCCTCGCCGACTACAAACGCTACCTCACCGTGATCTCGAAGAGCCGGAGCGCCCGGGAGACGGAGGCCAATCCGCTCAAGCCCGAGGACCCGGCGGCCCGGACCCGCGTCGAGCAGCTGCTGAAGGAATCCATGTACGTCGACCAGGGGCAGGTGAAGCTCGGGAGAGACGAGGGGGACATGGCGTGGCTCGTGACCGCCGGCGCCTTCGAGGCGGTGGTGTCGTATAAAGATCGGGAGGTCAAGCGAGTCCGGTTCAAGTCCGCGGCGGGAGACCTGGAGATCCTCTGCGAGGACTACTGGCTCGCCAACGGGACCCACCGCATGCCGAAGACCATCATCCTCCGGAACTTCAGCGGCGTGACCTACCAGATCGAGGTCTCGAGCCTCCGCCACTACACGGAATCCGGAGACGACCTCGTCAAGCGCCTGCGGTCCTGGGACGAGAACCTCAAGGGGAAGGACACGGGAGACGTGAGGCCCGAATTCCTCCTCTGATGAACGTCGTCCGAGTCGCCGTCAACTATCCGCTGAAGAACCCGGGCCTGCTCTACCAAACGGAGAAGGCCCTCTCCCGCGGACAGGTCGTCGAAGTCCCCCTGGGGAAGCGGACGGCCCTCGGGTGCGTCCTGAGTCCCGATGAGTCGGCTTCCAAGGAGTTCGCGGACACGCCGAAGGAGAAGATCAAGACCGTCCTCGGCGAGTACCCCGAGAAGCTGGAGGAGGCGGAGCTCGAACTCTACCAGTGGATGGCCCAGTACTACCACTATCCCCTGGGCCAGCTCATCTTCGACTGCCTCCCGAACCAGTTGAAGAAACCGCGGAGCCTCGAGAGCTTCCAGGGAGAAGGCCGGAACCTCGAGTTCGTGCCGAGCACCCTCCAGCGGAGCATCACCGCGGCGATCCGCGAGGGCCTGGGCCAGTTCAAGCGGAACCTCATCCACGGAGTCACCGGAAGCGGGAAGACCGTGGTCTACCTCGACCTCATCAAGGAAACCGTCGCCGCCGGGAAGAGCGTGCTCTTCCTCCTGCCGGAGATTAACCTCACGCCGCAGTTCACGCTGACCTTCGCCCGGTACCTCGACTGCAAGGTCTTCACCTACCACTCGGAGCTGCCGGATTCCCAGAAGTACCAGATCTGGCAGATGGCGCGGCAGCTGAAGGAGGGGTGCCTGATCCTCGGCGTCCGGAGCTCGGTCTTCATCCCCCTCTCGAACCTCGGCCTCATCATCATCGACGAGGAACACGACACGTCGTTCAAGCAGGACGACCGCTGTCCGTACAACGCCCGGGACGTGGCCTCGAAGAAGGCCCAGCTCTTGAACATCCCGATGGTCCTGGGCTCGGCGACCCCGAGCCTCGAGAGCTACTACCAGTTCCATCAGACGAAGAAGAACCTCTATGAGATGAAGGAACGGGCGGGGGAGGCCTTCCTCCCCGAGGTGAGCCTCATCGACGCCCGGGACAAGTCGGGCAAGGAAGACGACATCTGGCCCCTCGTGCCTCCGTCCGTCGAGGCCATCAAGGGAGCGCTCGCGAGGAAGGAGCAGGTCCTGGTCTTCGTGAACCGCCTGGGCTTCGCGAACTTCATCCAGTGCCGCGCCTGCGGCCACCAGTTCAGCTGCCCGAACTGCTCCATCGCCCTCCGCTACTACAAGAAGAAGGACCTCCTCGCCTGCCACCACTGCGAGTACAAGGAGCCCATGCCGTCCCAGTGTCCGTCCTGCGGGTGCCTGACGCTTTCGCAGAAGGGCTTCGGGACGGAGAAGGTGCAGGACGTCCTCCAGCGCCTCTTCCCCGAGAAACGGATCGAGCGCTTCGACCGGGAGGACATCAAGAACTTCAAGCAGCTCGAAGCGCGCCTCGAGGACTTCCACACCGGGAAGATCGACCTCCTGGTGGGAACCCAGATGCTCTCCAAGGGGCACAACTTCGAGAAGGTGAAGCTCGTCCTCATCCTCGGCATCGACAGCCAGCTGAACTTCCCGGACTTCCGCTCCGCCGAGCGCGTGTACCAGACCCTCACCCAGGTCGCGGGCCGCGCCGGGAGGTACTCGAAGGACGGGAAGGTCGTCATCCAGACCCTCAACCCGGACAACTCCCTCTTCGGGATCGTGAAGGCCCACGACTTCCACCAGTTCTACCTGGAGGAGCTGAAGGTCCGGGAGCTCTGCGACTGTCCACCGTTCAAGCGGCTCGCCATGATCCACTTCTCCTCGCGGTTCCAGGACCGGCTCATCCCGCACGTCACGGACCACGCCGGGGCGATCCTCCGGGCGATGATCCGGAAGCACTTCCCGGAGGTTACCATCCTGGGCCCCAGGCCCGCCCACATCGAAAAGAAATCCAACCAGTTCACTTGGTCGATCCTCCTGAAGTCTAAGGACCTCTCCCAGCTCCACAACCTTTTGAAATCCTTCGAACTCAACTACCAGACCAAGGCGTCGATCAGCTATAAGATAGACATCGATCCCTATTCGCTCATCTAACCCCCTTAAGTTCCAGGCCTTACCTTCCGAAGAGCACTTGAGATAACTCAACTCAGGTCCTGAGGATTAAAATGAAAAAGCTATCAACCGTGGTGTTCCTACTCTCTGTCCTTCCGGCGTTTGGCCAGGACCAGTTCTTCGAGAGCGTGAGCGAATACCAAACCGTCGTCCCGGGACCGACCGTGAGCACGTCCGCGGCCAACACCCCGGCCCCGACGACCACCACGGCGGCCTCAACCGTGAGCGGCGTCTGCACCAAGGAGCAGACCTCCCTCCCGCTGAAAGCCCTGATGAGCCTGATCCAGGACAAGAACGCGACCCTCGACATCGTCCATAACTCGCGGATGGGGACCCTCGACATCTCCTCTTCGAAGATGATCGGGAACTGCGCCTCGATGATCAACTGGACCATGAACAAGACCGTGAGCGGGGACAAGGTCGACTACGCCGTGGAAGCCGCGTTCAAGCCAGCGGACAAGACCTGTCCGGCCGAGGGGTGCTCCTACTCCGTCACCGAGTTCAAGGACGGGAAGTTCACCCCGGTGACCAAGACCTTCAAGCCGACCCTCGACGGGTTCAAAACCTGCCTCGTGGAAACCGGGGTGATGGTCAAGGATCCGGCCACCAAGAAGAACAAGGTGAACCCGAGCGCCATCCGGTTCTCGACGATCCAGGCGAGCTTCCCGGACGTCAACGACTCCGGTAGCGTCTCCTACCTCTCCCGGGGCCCGGAGACCATCGGCATCGGCGCGCACTACGGGAAGGCGATCAGATCCAAGGAGTGCGAGAACCTCGAGCCGATCCAGCCGAAGCCCGTCCAGCTCGTCTCCGCCGCCGAGGAAGAGAAGGAGCGGATCCGCCGGGAAGCCGAGGAGCTCAAGAAGAAGTGCACCGTGAACGACTACTACAAGCTCGCCGACTTCGTCGAGCGCTACGAGGGCCTCGCGAGCGACCTCATCGAAACCAGGGACAAGCTCATCAAGCAGGCCGCGGAGAAGTCCGCCAAGGCCATCCTCGAAGGGAAGGCGACGGACGAGGACCTCCGGGTCATCGCGGACTTCGACAGGTACATCACCCAGCCGAAGATCGACGAGCTCCGCTCCCTGTACATCCAGACGCAGGACCTCGAGGGCCAGGAGCTGAAGGACAAGCAGGCCGAGTTCAAGAAGAAGCTCGCCGAGCTCAACGCCCTCAAGACCAAGCCCTTCTACACCGAGGCTCACCTGAAGAAGCTCGAGGACGGCGGGAAGTTCGACGACGCCAAGAGACTCCACTCCATGCTGACCCTGGTCCTCCAGCACCAGAAGCTCGGGAGCAAGGTCGGGGCCGTCACCGTGACCCCGGAAGTGGTCATGAACAACGTGGCGACGATCCGGGAGCAGTACGAAGAGAAGATCGAAGTGGCCCGGGAGAAGTACGAGATCAGCCACGGTCTCGTGGAAGGGAAGTCGAACTTCTACGTGGAGATGGCGAAGGCCCTGCGGCAGAACATCGCCACCCGGACCAAGAACTACACCGAAGAGATCCAGGACGAGTACCGCCGGATCCAGCCGGGGGGGTACTGCTACGCCTACTTCCGGAATACCCAGAAGTGTATCCAGGACTCCACCGAGCGGATCCAGGAGCTCTACGCCCACCTCCAGCACTACAACAAGCAAGAAGGGGATAAGGCAGCGGAGTTTGAACAGAAGGCCGCCGAGTACCAGAAGCTCGAAGCCCAGGGGAGAAGGTACGTCGCCGCTCAGAACGGCGAAGAGGTTCCGGCCGCTCCTACGACCAACACGACCGTTCCTCCGTCACGGACATCAGATAACAGTGTCTACAACTTCAACTACACCCAGCCCGGCGGGCAGCCCCAGCAGCCGATGGTGCAAGGGCAGCCGCAGTTCAACAATCCGTTCATGCAGCAGCCCCAGGGCCAGCAGATGTACAACCCGTACCAGTACCAGCCGCCGTTCATGGGACAGCAGGCCTACGGGTATCCGTACGGGTACCAGCAGAACAGCGGGGTCTACAATTTCAATTACAATGGAGTGGCCCAGGCCAACTACGGCTACGGACAACCATATGGACAGCAACCCTACGGGCAGGTGCCTTACGGTCAGCAGCCCTATGGCCAACCGTTCATGCAGCCCTACGGTCAGCAGCCGTACGGAACCATGCCGTACTGGTCGCAGCCGAACTCCGCGATGAACCAGTACAGTATGTGGGGCGCGCCTCGCTACTAGAACTCGAGGGTCGCTCGGAGGCCTCCGCCGTGGACGTTGTCGATGGAGAGTTCTCCCGCCGGATCGTTGGAGAAGGCGAAGTAGTCACCCACGAACCAGTAGCCGTAGTAGCCGCCGATGGTGACGTTCGGGTTCCAGTGGTAGTCGAAGCCGAAGTCGAGCTCGTAGCCTAGGTCGTCCGCCTGGTCCGCGGTGCTGGTGAAGGCGTAGCTCTCCTCGTGGTGGTAGGATCGCGCCCCGGCCTTGGCCGTCTGCAGGGCCTTGGCGAAGACGAAGGCTCCCTTCCAGACCCACTTGTCCGTCTTGTAGTTTCCGTACACTTTGAGGAACTGGGAGTTGGCGATGGAGGCGTCGAAGATGGACCGGTTTCCTTCGTTGAAGGCCGGGTAGTTGTACCGGAACATGAGGTCGGCGATGTGGAAGTTCGGGTGGAGGTAGGTCGCTTCGAACTTGTCGGAGCTTCCCTTGTCTCCGCTCACCTGGCCCGCGAGGATCCCCGCGTCCCACTTCGGGTTAAACTCGTAGCTCGCCTGGACGACGTAGGCGGCGGCGTCGAGCTTGGACTTGATGGCCGGATCGTAGACGCTTCCGTAGTCCCCGGTCTGGAGAGACGCCTCGGCGGAGAGGACGAACTTGTTCCATTTCTTCGAGAGGTACGGCTCGATCACGGTCACCTCCGTGCTCCCGCGACGGAAGTCCGCGGTCGGAGAGGTCGCGTTGTAGAGGACGTTCTTCCTCTCGGAGGACCGCTTGGCGTAGAGGACGCTGGCGATCAGGTCCTTGTTCCGGTTGTCGTACTTGGCCACGACGCCGAGCTCGCGGACGTCGAAGGCGCCGGAGGCGGGTGAGCCCTCGGCGACACTCTCGTCGTTGGAGCTGGAGATCTTCGCGTAGTGCGGGATCAGGCTGAAGTTCCCGATGGTCATCTTGGCCTCGATCCCGTCGTACATGGTGAAGAAGCGGTCCCACGGCTGAGACCCGTCGTCGAAGACCATGCCCATTCCGTAGTGGCGAGACATCCGGCCGATCTTCACCAGCGCGCTGTCCGCGTAGAGTTCCATGTACATCTGGTTGACTTTCAGGGCGCTGTTCTGGGCCGGGGTCGTGAAGAAGTACGAGTTGTTCCCGGAGCCGTCAGCGTTGTTGGCAGAGTTGTCCCCGGCGAAGCCGCCGCGGATGTAACCGGAGGAAAGCTCCCCCTTGAGGGCGACCCCGTCGTTGACGATGATGTGCGGATTCAACCGCAGGATGTAGGTCTGGAAGACCGCTTCGTTGTCCCCGTTGGCGATAGCCTGGGTACCGGTCCTCGGACCTGGGGTGGGGTTTCCTTCCGTGGCCGGACCTGGCCAAGGCTTGTTAACCGTTCCACTGTCACGACGGTAATTTTGGATCATGTGCGTATCAACGCCGAACACTCCGTTCCAGTCGATCGGAAGAGCCAGGGCAGAATTGATGCTCAGGGCAGAAACAAATATTGTGCTGACAATGCGGAACCTTCTAACGGTCACGGATAGATCCTTTGGTAATACTCCACGGGGAGATTTAAAACTTTGAGAAAACTATAGAAAATCCCAGGGGAAGTGTCCATTTTTGAACGTTAAAAAAGATCGAAAACAAACTCCTGTCTCTTGCAAATAGGCTTTTGTTAATCTATATTCCTCAGAACGCAAAGAAGTTACTGTAGGGGTGTCGACAAGTGGTAAGTCAGCAGATTTTGATTCTGCCATGCGCAGGTTCGATCCCTGCCACCCCTACCACCTTTAAGGAGTTCTGAGTGAGACGCATAGTCCTTGTCTCGGGAACCTCGAATCCCAAGCTCTCCAAATTGATCTCCGAATACCTCGATCTCCCTCTAGTAAACCCACAATTAAGACGATTCGCAAACGGTGAAGTCTACTGCGAAATCGAAAAGAACGTCCGCGGCGCCGACGTCTTCGTTATCCAATCGACCTGCGCTCCTGTGAATGAAAACCTGATGGAGCTTCTGATCATCATCGATGCTCTGAAGAGAGCTTCTGCGAACTCGATCACGGCGGTTGTGCCTCACTACGGATATTCCAGACAGGACCGGAAGAGTGCCCCGAGGACACCAATCACGGCCAAGCTTGTTGCGGACATGATGACGGTCGCTGGAGCTTCCAGGGTTGTGACCATGGACCTCCACGCAGGACAGATCCAGGGCTTCTTCAACATCCCATTTGATAACATCTTCGCCTCCCCGGTGCTTCTCGATTACATCATCAAGAATCTTAACCGGGATAACATCATCACGGTCTCTCCGGACGCCGGGGGCGTGGAGCGGGTCCGGCACTTCGCGAAGAAGCTGTCCGCCGACCTCGCCCTCATCGACAAGAGACGAACCGGACCCAACGTCGCCGAAGCCATGAACGTGATCGGGGACGTGAAGGGTAAGGACTGCATCATCATCGACGACATGATCGACACCGCCGGAACCCTCGTGCAGGCCGCGAAGGCATTGAAGAAGAATGGCGCCAACCGGATCTACGCCATCGCGACCCATCCGGTGTTCTCTCCGCCGGCCGTGAAGCGGATCGAGGACTGCACGGAGCTCGAAGCGGTGATCGTCACGGACACCATTCCTCTCTGCGAGGAAGGCACCAAGGTCGCCAAGATCAAGGTCGTCTCCACCGCGGAGATCCTCGCCAAGGCCATCCACCGAACATTCAATCATGATTCGGTGAGCTCCCTGTTCATCTGATGTTCCAACTCATCGTTGGCCTCGGAAATCCCGGATCCCAGTACGCGCACACCAAGCACAACGTCGGGTGGATGCTCCTCGACCACTCGCCACTCTTCTCCGGCGCTCTCTGGAAATCGAAGTTCAAGGGCCTCTACGCCGAAGCCACGTTAAAGAGTAAGAAGATCTACGCGCTGAAACCCCAGACCTACATGAACCTCTCGGGGGAGTCGGTGCAGCCCATGGCCGCCTTCTTTAAGATCGAACCGTCGCAGATCCTCGTGGTCCACGACGAGCTGGACATCCCTTTCGGCCAGGTCCACTTCAAGATGGGCGGCGGGCTCGCGGGCCATAACGGTCTAAAGTCGATCTGCGCGGTCCTCGGCACGGACCAGTTTGCCAGAATGCGAATCGGAATCGGACGCCCGCCCCACGGAGACGTCTCAAATTGGGTGCTTGGGCCCTTCGGGAAGGACGAGCAGGCACAATTGCCCCGCCTTCTGGAAAAATTGCATGACCCCATGGTTAACGCTGTGATAGAGGGTTTAGGTAAAGTTGGAATATATAATAAGAAAAATCTTTTAGAGTAACAGGAGTCTTCTATGGGTATGAATTGTGGAATCGTCGGTTTGCCAAACGTGGGTAAATCCACCATCTTCTCTGCCCTGACCTCCGCTCCCGCGGAAGCCGCGAACTACCCCTTCTGCACCATCGAACCGAACGTCGGAGTCGTCCACGTTCCGGACCCGCGCCTGGAGAAGATCGCGGACATCGTGAAACCGGAG
>SXUH01000043.1 GCA_005791855.1 Bdellovibrionales bacterium | reverse complement strand
GGCTACGACAAGGCCGCGCAGATCGCGAAGAAGGCCCACAAGGAAGACACGACTCTCAAGGAAGCGGCGATCGCCCTCGGGTACCTGACGGCGGAGCAGTTCGACAAGTGGGTCAAGCCGGAGACCATGACCAACCTCAAGCCCTACGAAGCCTAGTCTCTCACGTTCTGGAAGATGATCTCGTTTAACTCCAATCGGTGGAGCCGGGCCTTCTCTCTACAGCCATCGAACGCCGACGGCTGCTTGAGAGCGACCATGGCTTCGGTGCAGCCCTTGAGGTAGGACATCTGCGCCTGGTCCAGGGCCGTGAGGATCGTCACCTCGTCCCGGGGCTGGACGGTTTTTGGAAGTTGACTGCAGCCGACGACAAATAAGAGAATGAACACATTCGATTTCAAGATCCGTCCTACGTAAAAGAGCTATATGATCCAACTTCTTCTGGTTCTATTTTCATCCATAAGTTTTGCACAAACAACACCGAATTGCACCGCCACCTATGACGCCCTCGGCATCCCACACCAGGAAACGAAGTCCGTGGACGAGCTCTACTACTGCTTCGGCTTCCACCACGGAGCGGACCGGGCGTGGCAGATGGATTTCTTCCGGCGGGCGGTGAGCGGCACCAACGCCGAAGTCCTGGGCCACAAGCACCTGAAGTCCGACCTCATGATGCGGCTCCTGGATATTCCGGAGCTCGCTGCACGGATTTGGAAAACTTTCCAGGGCGAAAAGCGCCGCTGGATCGAAGCCTACGTCCGCGGGGTGAACGCCGGGTTCGTCACCGGGAAGGATGCCCGGGAGTTCCGGGAGCTCGGGTACGCACCGGAACCGTGGCGGGCCGAAGACACGCTCGCCGTCCTCCTGCTCCAGTCCTTCGACCAGACTCGGAAGACCTTCGCCGACGAAGTCTCTGAGGAGAAGTTCGAGGCAACCTGGGGTGCCGGGGCGCCGAAGCTCTTCGACGTCGAGGGCCACCCCTGGAACAACACGATCCTAAAAGACGGGGAGTACCCCAAGAAGGACCGGCCTCCGGTGAAGACCACCAGGTCGGCGACGCCGGCGAGACTCTGGGCGGAGTTTCCGGCCCTCTTCGGAGAAGAGTCCGGGTCGAACAACTGGGTCGTCGACAAGTCCCGGTCTCAGAGTGGCCACGCCCTCCTCGCCAACGATCCGCACCTGGATCTCAAGACCCCCATGTTCTGGTACTGGATCGGCCTCCGGGCCCCCGAGGCGAAGATCCTCGGCGCGAGCCTCCCCGGCGTCCCGGCCGTGGTCAGCGGAACCAACGGAAGGGTGGCCTGGGGGCTCACCAATTCCTACCTCAACTCCGCGGACGTCGTCGCGATCCGGGACCTCAAACCGGAGATGATCGAGACCTTCAGACCCTGGGTCAAGGTCAAGTTCTGGTTCCTGAAGCTCCCGTTCTTCTTCAAGTCCTTCGAGCGGCTCAGGACCGGCGAGCGGATCCTTCCCCTCGAGGTGGAGAGCGAACACAAGTTCGTCCTCCGCTGGACGGGCGCGGGCCTCACCGCCGAGGACATCTATCCGATCTTCGACCTCCACGGGCCCACGGACGTGGCCCAGATGGACGAGGTCCTCTCCCGGATCGGCGTCCCCTCCTGGAACTACGTCTTCGCCGACACCAAGGGTGGCATCGGCTACCGGAACATCGGGAAGACCCTCGCCACTGGGGAGGTCTCCGGCTTCGGCATCAGCGTGCAGACCCTGGAGGAGTTCCGGTCGGCGAAGGTCCACACGCCGGAGGAGAGGCCCCACCTTTTGAATCCCAAGCGGGGCTTCATCCACACGGCGAACAACCGCCACTGGCCCCGGGACGCCGAGTTCTACGGTGGCCGGGCCTACACCCCATCCTACCGCGCCCACCGGATCGAAGAGCTCCTCGAGGAGCGGCAGACGCACACGCCGGAGTCCTTCAAGGCGATCCAGTGTGACACCTTCGCCACCGACGCCGAGTTCTTCGTCCCGAAGCTCCTCCGGCACCTCAAGGTCCCGGAGCTCGAGGCCTGGGACCTCAGAGTGGGAGACGACTCCAGGCCCACCGCGATCTACCGGCGGCTCATGGATAAGCTGCTGGCCGGGTGGAACGTCAACGAGTACGCCCTGTTCCGGCTCCTCGACGAGCCCACCGGGGAGCAGAAGGATCAGCTCAAGAGATTCCTGGCGGAAACCTACGAAGACATCGAGAGCCGGAGCTGGTCGGAGGTCCTGAAGACGAAGTTCCCCCACCTCTCGCAGCTCGAGGAGTTTAAGTTCTCCCCCGAGATCGCGGGCCTCGGGGACACGCACACGGTGACCCCCGGGTCGTCCCGCTGGAACGACGACCGGCGGATCTACGAGCAGTTCTCCGGAGCCTCCATGCGGGTGGTGATCGAGCTGAGCGACCCGCCGGTGGTCCAGCTCACCCTCCCGGGGCACAATCGGAACTACTCGGCACCCGCGGACGAGTCCCCCTGGCGCCAGTGGAAGAAGTGCGAGTACCATCGCGTCGGGTTCTAGCCGACTCGCGATTGTACTCGTACGTGAAGAAGGTGCTGAGGCCGGAGCTCCCGATCAACTGTCCGGCGACCTCGCTGAAGGGTCTGTAGGAGAGAGGGGAGAGGCGGTCCCGCCTGATTCCAGGCGGGAGGCTCCTGGCCTAGTCTCTGTAGTAGCCGGTCGAAACGTAGTTCTTACACTTCTTCTTGCCGCCGCCGAACATCCTTCCGAAGCCGGAGGTGGTGGTCTCGAGGCAGGCGGAGTAGAGTTCGTCCGGATCGATGTCGTTCCGCTCGTAGCGCACCGGTCTTCCGTCCTCGTCCTTCCCGAGGAGCTGCTTGGCAACCGACGCCGGGGTCCAGTTCCCTCCCGGCGTGATCCGGTAGTAGCAGTCGAAGGTTCCGTAGCTCGTCCGCTGCGGGAACACCACCGGGACGAACATGCGTTCGATGAGCTCGGTCTCGGTCGCTTCGATCTCCTTGCACTTATTACTTCCGACGAACTCCACCAGCCAGTCGGCGATGGAGAGGGGCTCGGAGATCATGGCCGGGAAGCCCGCGTCCATGACCCAGAAGGTCCCCTTCTCGTTGACCATCGGGGAGACGTGGTACCACCAGGTCTTGTTGGCGGAGCGGCCGTTCTTGCTGGTGAAGAAGAGGAAGATCTTGGCCGTGTTCAGACCGTTCTGCCGTTTGAAATCGTTGGCCCACATGAGCGCGCGGTTGGAGCAGATGGAGCCGCCGACGTCGATGGACGACCGGTTCATCCGACTGAAGAGGGATTCCTTGCTGAGCCCCTTGGCCGCGATGTCCGTCACCGAGAACTTGTAGTCCGGGAGGGGGATGCTCTGAGCACCCGCGGACACACTGAAGAGGAAGGCGAAGAGAGGAACTAGTTTCATAATCTGACCCCGTTTAGAAAAAAATAGTTTGAGGCACCCTCTTAACAGGGAAGATCCAAAGTTCAAATTCTCCGGGGGAGGATTGACTAAAAATTACCTATGTACTTGATATCATTGCGCAGCGCAAAAGCTCTTAAGTATTAAGTTTTAAGGTGTTGGCTTTATTAGCCTGACTGGACCACTCAAGAATTAGCCTAATTCGGTCGATAAGGCTTTGAGCGAGCCACTTAAGGTGCTCTATTTCGGAGGTACGTTTATGGGACACAAGCACGAAAAGAATGGTCAAAAGAAGAAGCTGACCAAGAAAGAACTCAAGGCGCAGAACCACGCGAAGCTGATGGCCAACAAGGGCACCAGCACGGGCAACGTGGTTGACATGAACGCCTGGAAAGACCAGAACAAAAAAGCTGCCTAAGAAAGTTCCACCGGGAGGGCGAAGGCCCTCCCCTCAATGCCGGAGCGGGATCTCCGTTACCCGGATCGGCTCGAAGGTCCGCTTCTTCTCACTGTGATGATAGATCTCGATCCGGATCCCGCCGTCCATCACCGTCACGTAGTTAAAGCTATTCACCTCCGCGCGCGTCCGGCTGGACGTCGACGTCCCGGACGCCACCACGAGGGGAAACTTCCTGTCGTCGTGGTAGGACCGGACCTGGCTCTGGTGCTCGTGCCCCCAGAGGAAGAAGTGCGGATCGAGGTCCAGCACCCGGTCCATGTGCTCCTTCTTCATCGCCTCGAGCGGATGGTGGGAGGCCACGATCTTGATCTTCTCCGCGGGGACCTTGGCGAACCGCTCTTCGATGCAGCGGAGGTCCTTCGAGGAGAGCCGGCCGTCCTTCACGGAGAAGTTATCCACCGTCCACAGGCCGTAGATCGCTAGCCGGTCGTCTTCGTAGTAGTTTTGCGCGAAGGGTCCGAGGTACTTCATGAACTTCTTATATGGACTTAGAAATCTTAAGAAGAGATTATAGAGCGGGACATCGTGGTTTCCTGGCACAATGAAGAGCGGACAGCTCAGAGAAGAAACGAACTCTCGAGCGTCCTTGAATTCCTGCGACCGTGCTCTCTGGGTGAAGTCCCCGGTGAGGATGGCCAGGTCGATCTCCTCCTTCCGGCGTTCGATGAACGCCTCCAGATCCCGAAGTATGTCGCAGTGGATCCTTCCGAAGTGAAGGTCCGAGAGATGAATAAAACTGAAAGGCTCGCTCATATGTACAAAGTCCTCTTGATCATAAATCCTAAGTCCAGGTCCGGACAGATAGCAAGGGATGAGGTGACAAAGGAGCTCGACGCCGCCGGCATGACCATCCTCAATCAAGGAGACCACGAGCCGGACCAGGATCCAAATGAAATCATCCTTAAGTATCAGCGGGAAGCGGACCTCGTCATCGTCGGGGGAGGGGACGGGTCGGTGAACCAGGTCCTGCCGGCGCTGAAGGAAACCGGGCTGCCGCTCCTCGTGATCCCCCTCGGCACCGCCAACAACCTCGCCCGGACCTACAACCTCCCGACGAAGATCCAGGAGAGCGTGGAGCTCCTGAGGACGAAGAAGCTCATCAGCGTGGACCTCGGGAAGGTCAACGACGTCCTCTTCGTGAACGTCGCGGGCCTGGGCCTCAGCACGGAGATCAACAAGAACGTCTCGAGCTCCCTCAAGCGGCACCTCGGCGTCGTCGCCTTCATCCTCACGGCCTTCAAGATGATCTACCGGATGAACCCCTTCCGGGCCCGCATCTGGGTCGACGGCAAGGAACCCATCCACAGCAAGTCCTGGCAGATCTCCGTCTGCAACGGGAAGTACTACGGCGCGGGGATGGCGATCAAGCACAACGCAACTCTCGAGGACCAGCGGCTCCACTGCCTCACCACCGAAGTCAAGAAGTGGTGGCACGGCTTCGCGCTGATCCCGGCCCTCATGACCGGAAGGTACAAGAAGGAGCACGACCTCACCCTCGTCTCCGGGAAGGACATCCGGATCGAAACCAAGAGGATGTTCGCCATCGACGTCGACGGCGACATCAAGACGCACACCCCGGCGGTCTTCACCGTCCTGCCGAAGTGCCTCACCCTCATCGTCCCGGAGGAAAGCTAATGGAACTCATGGGAAACTACCTCACCATCCAGACCCCCGAGGGCCTGATGGACGTCTACACCGCGAGCCTCGACCGAAGTGAGAAGCTCCCGGTGGTCATCGTCCTCCAGGAAGCCTTCGGCGTCAATCACCACATCAAGGACGTCTGCCACCGGCTCGCCCGGGCCGGCTTCTACGCCATGGCACCGGAGCTCTACCACCGGCAGGGGCGGCACGTGATCGTCGAGTACGGCGACCGGAAAGACTTCCTTCCTCTCCTCGGGAGTCTCACGAACGCCGGGATCGTGAGTGATGTCCTGTCGACCATCGACTTCCTGGGGCAGCTTCCGCTCGCCGACGCGGGCCGGGTCTCCACCCTCGGGTTCTGCGTGGGGGGCTTCTCCTCCGTCCTCGCGGGGATGAACTTTAGCCTGCGGGGGATGATCTCGTTCTACGGGGCGGGCCTCTCCCACTCCCGGGAGGGGATCGCGCTCACGCCGGTCTTCTCCGACCTCGGGAAGCTCCGCTGCCGGTCGCTCTTCTTCTTCGGCGGCAAGGACGCGAGCATCCCGCCCCGGGAGGTCGAGGCGATCCGGGAGAAGCTCAGAGCGGAGAAGGTCCCCCACGACGCGATCGTCTTCGAGACCAGTGACCACGGATTCTTCTGCGACGAAAGGAAGGCCTACGACCAGTCGGCCGCCGCTGAGGCCTGGAAGATCACACTGGAGTTCTTGAAGCAGGTGAATTTATTCCAGCGAGCATGATACGTAAAGTATACGGATCGTCCGGCTCGTGCTATGCTGTCGCATGTTCAAGGGCCGAGGCACATCAGAGAATCCGACTAACCGATTTCTTAGCACCACCGTGGAAGGGGGCGACTACGTTCAGTACGTTCCCGGTGAAGAGCTCGAGCCCGCGCCCCACACCCAGTTCTTCGACGACCCCTCCCGAACCATCCTGACCAAGAACAGTAGCCCCGACGTCGGCTTC
>SXUH01000352.1 GCA_005791855.1 Bdellovibrionales bacterium | reverse complement strand
TTCGGGGAAAGGAAAAAATACCTGAGTAAAACGAAAGAAGGCAGCCGGAGCTGCCTTCGGAGGTCGGGCTTAGTTGTAGCTGAAGACGAGGTTGTCGATCTTCTTGAGCTTCTCGACGGTCTTGGCCTCCGTGTCTTCGATCCGCACCGGATTGAAGGCCGAGTTGATCGTGGTGTCGATTGTGTAGATCATCAGGTGGTTGTTCGACTTCTTGAAGACCACGGTGTAGAGAGCTCCGCCGTACATCCCGTACTGTTGCGCGAAGACGAGCTCCAGCGAGCTGTTGAACACCGCCGCGAGCTTGGAGTTATTGCTCTTCGAGCTGGACGCGACCACGTTCACCGTCCGGAGCGGGATGTTCGTGGTGTTCCCCTGGGAAGAAGTGTTCACGCAGTAGGTGAAGATCCACCACTTGTCGCAGGAGTCGCTGGTGTTATAGGTCGTGATGCTCCGGAGCTCCGTGTGCTGCCCGATGGACGGCAGGGAACCTTCGGAGCTGGACTGGTACCAGGCCTTGAGGTTATTGAACGCGTTCAACGTGGTCGTCGAGGCGTTGTTATTGATCGGAACGTTCACACCGTTGGAAACCGGCGTGTGCCCGCCGCCGCCGCCGCTCTTCTTCCCGCAGGCCGCGACCATGGTTACGAGGAGTGCGAGGCAGAGAAGTCTTTTCACGAATAAGTTCATACGAACCTCCAGAGGAATAAATATATGACCAGTCTTATCCAATATCCGTGCCAGGTCCCCTCTCCTGATTCCTATGGCTTGGGTTTCAGAGAGTGCTAAATAATGTTGATTTGCTTGATTCCTGTCTAAACTTTAAACACTCGTTGAACGGCTTGGTGCCTCCTGAGTAGAATGGTCTCACAGGAGAAACCAATGAGCCTCACCCTGATCGGATCACAGACCTCCCCCTTCGCCCGCAGGATCCGGATCCTGATGGAAAACCTGGCCTACGAGTTCAAGGAGCTGAACATCTTCGAGGGAGAGGAAGCCATCGCCCTGAATAGGATCAACCCCACCAACCAGATCCCGGTCCTCCTGGACGGAGAGAGGGCCATCTGGGACTCCCGCCAGATCTTCAACTACTTAAATCACACTCACCGGTTCCAGCGCATGGGCTGGGAGGAGGAGAACCTCCTCACGGCCATCGACGGCGCGATGAACTCCGCGGTCTCCATCCTCCTGATGAAGCGCTCGGGGATGAAGATCGACGAGCCCTACATGTTCGTGAGCCGGCAGAGAGAGCGGATCGAATCGGTCCTGGACTACCTCCGGACCTACCTCGGGAGCGAGAAGGCCCGGGAGTGGAACTTCCACACCATCTCCCTCTACTGCTTCCTGGACTGGGGCCAGTACCGGGAACTCCTGAGCCTCAGAGACCGTCCCGAGTGCATGGCCTTCATGAAGCTCCACGAGAACCGGGACATCGTTAAGAAAACCCAGATTCCGAAGGTCGCCTAAGATGAACCTCAACTCCTACATCGATCACACCCTCCTCAAAGCTGACGCCACCTGGGCCCAGGTAGAAAAGCTCTGCGCCGAAGCCAAGGAGCACGAGTTCTTCTCCGTCTGCATCAACTCCTACTTCGTCAAGAGAGCCGCGGCGGTCCTATCCGGAAGCCCGGTGAAGGTCTGCACGGTGGTCGGCTTTCCTCTGGGAGCCTCCACAATGGAGACGAAGCGCTTCGAAGCCATGAAGGCCCTCGCTGACGGCGCCCGGGAGATCGACATGGTCCTCAACGTCTCGGCGGTGAAGTCGCAGGACTGGCAGTGCGCCCTCGACGACATGTCGTCTCTCGCTAAGGTCTGCCACCAGCAGGGAGGGCTCCTCAAGGTGATCCTCGAGACGAGCCTCCTCACCCAGGAGGAGAAGACCAGGGCCTGCGAGCTCGCGCTGAAATCAGGCGTGGATTTCGTGAAGACCTCGACGGGGTTCTCCACCGGGGGCGCCACCGTCGAAGACGTGAAGCTCATGCGCTCGATCGTCGGCGACGCCCTGGGCGTGAAGGCCAGCGGAGGAATCCGGGACACCGCCACCGCGAGGAAGATGATCGACGCCGGAGCGACCCGACTCGGGACGAGCGCCAGCGTGGAGATCATCAAGGGTCTGACGTCGGCGGCGGACTACTAGCTACTCGCCGACCAGCTTGAGCATCCGGAGCTTCCCGATCTTCAAGATGAGCTCCTGCCCCTTCTCGAGGTTCAGGCTCTCGGCCGTGTGGTTCTCGAAGTTCACCTTCACAGCGTTCTGCTGGATGAGCCTCCGTCCATCGGACTTGGACTTGATCAGTTGGAGCTCCAGGAAGAGATCCAGGAGGGCCACGGCCCCGGCCGGTCGATTCACCACCTGGATGTCGTCGGGGATCTGCTTCTTGGTGAAGCGCGCTTCGAACTTCTCCCGCTCTTCCCGACCGGCGTCGGCCCCGTGGTAGTAGCCGGTGACCTCGGCCGCGAGGGTCTTCTTGGCTTCCATCGGATGGAGGCTTCCGTCGGTGATCCCCTTGATGATGGAGTCCACCTCGGCCGCGGGCCTTCGGCACAGGAGGAGGTAGTACTTCTTCATGAGCTCGTCGGAGATGGACATGAGCTTCCCGAACATGTTGGTCGGCGTGTCCGTGAGGGAGATGTAGTTGTCCATGGACTTCGACATCTTGTGGACGCCGTCGGTGCCTTCGATGAGGGGCATGGTGAGGATGCACTGGGCTTCCTGCTCGTAGGCGTACTGCAGGTGCCGGCCCATCATCAGGTTGAAGGTCTGGTCCGTTCCGCCGAGCTCGAGGTCCGCCTTGAGGTGGACGGAGTCGAAGCCCTGGAGGACGGGGTAGACGAACTCGTGGAGGTAGATGGCCTCCGCGTTGGTGTACCGCTTATTGAAATCATCTCTCTGGAGGAGCGCGCCGACGGTGGCCTTCGCCATGAGCTGGATGAGGTCCAGGCCCGAGAACTTGCCCAGCCAGTCCCGGTTGAAGACCACGGTGGTCTTCGACATGTCCAGGACCTTCCCCACCTGCTCCTTGTAGGTCTTGGCGTTTTCCATCACCTCTTCCGCCGTGAGGATGGGCCTGGTCTTATTCTTCCCCGTGGGGTCGCCGATCTGGGCGGTGTAGTCGCCGATGAGGAAGTAGATCTCGTGGCCAAAGTCCTGAAGCAGTCGGAGCTTCTGGAGGACCACGGTGTGTCCGAGGTGGATGTCGGGCCGGTTCGGGTCGGCGCCGAACTTCACGACCAGCGGCTTCTGCTTCTCGTAGGACTTGGTGAGCTTCTTGAGCATTTCATCTTCGGGGAGGATTTCGAAAGCGCCGCGCTTGAGTTCTCTTAACTGGTCCGCAGGCTTTACCGTGATACGAGACATGGGAGCTCCTTTAGCTGACTGACAGTTTAGCTCCGCCACCCTGTTTTGCGAAGCCAAATTTCGTATTCCTTTTTCTTCTTAGCAGCATCCTTCGGAGGCCGCTCCAGGGAATACTGGGTCTGGACCTTCGAGATCGGCGGAAGGCCGAAGGACTTCCTCCGAAGGTCCAGCTTCTCCGGCTCCTCCACCGGAGTCAGCTTGAGTTCGCCGTCGACCCAGTCGAGGTTCGTTCCGTAGAGCTGGGGCCTGCCTTCGAAGACGCGGATCCGGTCCTCGGTGTAGGCGATGAGCTCGAGGACGTAGTCCTGGGCCGCGGCCGCGAGCCGCATCTGGGTCAGGCACTCGCGCATGAAGTCCGGCAGCGAGATCGCGTGCTGGATGATGAGCCAGGAGTTCCGCACCCCTTTCTCGCCGGCGTTCGAGAGGACCGGGAACCCGTGCTTCTCGATCAGGGCCTCGAGCTTCCTGGCGTTCTCGATGTGGATCTTCTCCATCTCCGGGTGGTAGGCGTCGGACAAGACGCCGCGGCTCAGGAGGACCTCTCGCATGGAGTGGTCCCGCTGGATCATCAGGGCGAGCTTCTCCTCCCAGAACTGCGGGCTCATCTCCGTCTCCGCGCGGTGGAAATTTCCGGACTAGATTCATTCAGCATTCGCGACCTCAAATGACAAGCCACCCCTGTCTTTTACCTCGGATCTCTAGTATAAGAGTGTTATGAAAACTGAGGAAGGGATAATTTTCTTCGACGGGGTGTGCGGACTGTGCAACGGCTTCGTGGACTTCATCATGTCCATCGACAAGGGAGAGAAGTTCAAGTTCTCCCCCCTCCAGAGTGACTTCGCCCGGGCCCAGCTCCCGCCGGAGCTGGTGACGAACCTCAATTCCGTCGCCGTGAAGGTCGACGGCCAGGTCCTCACCAAGTCGGCGGCGGTGATGAAGGTCCTGAGCATCCTCGGAGGAGTGTGGGGAGTCCTCTCCATCGCTCGCTACCTCCCCACCGGGCTTCGAGATTCTGTCTATGATCTGGTGGCCGAACACCGCTATAAGATTTTTGGTAAGAAAGAGTCCTGCCGCCTCCCTACCCCAGAAGAAAGAAAGCGATTTGTGCTTTAGTTTTCGCTGCGCGCCTTGTTTTTATACTATGCACTACGCACAGTTCTATTGTATCTTCCGCTCCCATCGGAGCGCCCATGAAAAAGTTCCTCGTCATTCTCTTCCTTGTACTTAAGTCCTTGAACCTCGCGGCTTCTCCCCTCGAGATCGACGAAGCCTGGAACAAGGTCTCCGACCCTCTCATCATGCGCTCGGACTTCGTCTACCTCTTCTCCTACCTTCCCCTCTCCGGGAGGATCACCGATGGGAAGAAGTACTGGTCCGGCGACTACTGGCCACTGCGGGACGGGAACATCAACTACCGGTGGAACGCACGGGTCAAGACCGGCTTCGACCTGAAGTCTCCCACGCGGGACGAACTCCTCCGCATGCCTCCCCGGGACATCAGCGAGCTCTCCCCGAGCGAAAAGTACGACCTCCTCCGCGGGCGCTACGACTACCCACTGAAGGCCGAAGTGGCGAAGCTCGCTAACAAGGACGCGCTCATCTGGGAAGGGATCTGCCACGGCTGGGCGCCGGCGACCATCAACCACAACGAACCGCTGCCGAAGACGCTCCGGAACCCCGACGGCGTGGAGATCCCCTTTGGCTCGGCGGACATCAAGGGGCTCCTGAGCTACTACTACGCCCACGGGTTCAACGTGGCGACGACTCACCAGATGGGCCTTCGCTGTTTCCAGGACAACGCCTCCACCACAACCCAGTGTAACAACGACCTCAACGCCGGCGCCTTCCACATCGTCCTGGCCAACATGATCGGGCTCCAGAACCGGGGCTTCATCGGAGACATGGAATCCACGAGCCAGGTCTGGAACCACCCGATCCAGAGCTACGCCTCGACGGTCGTCGGGTACGCAAGGCCCGCCGTCCGCTCCGCCTACGGGACCGAGGTCGTGGTCCGCCTGAAGACCACGGTGTGGTTTTCCACCGAGGTCGCGAGCACCTGGGAGGCCACCAACGGAACCCTCAACCAGCGCTTCCGCTCCCGGGACTTCGAGTACGACCTCGAGCTCAACACCTACGGAGACATCATCGGCGGCGAGTGGGTCTCGAAGGACAGGCCCGACTTCCTCTGGCTCAAGGCGAAGCCCGAAGCCTACGCCGGAATGTTCAGCGACCTCGCCCGGCTCCTCGACGACTAGCTAGACCTGGCTGATCACCTGCTCGAAGTTCCGATCCCGCGGGTTGTAGTCGTAGCGCACCTTCATCGGCTCCTCCAGGACCTCGACCGCGGAGATCTTCGTCACGTCGAAGGACCGCCACTCGGGCTTGATGGAGGGATCGTCGAGGTTCTTCAGCTGGTAGACGCTCAGGAGCGGGTGGTGCGCGGAGCTCGTGCCGAAGATGTGCGGGGAGACGATGCGCTCTTCTCCGTCGTAGAGGAGCTTGAGGTTCCTCCGGGTCGCGATCGCTTTCTTGATTTCTCTTTCCCACTTCATAGGAAGAGTTTAGGGTTGCTCGTCACTTCATGGGAATTAAAAAAATCTTTCTATTCTTCGTCCGGTTACCGTACCGGCTCACGGCGCGGACGCGCCAGAAGAGCTGGGCCTTCTGCTTCTTGAAGCGGACCTTCCGGACCCCGCCCCTCACCAGCTTCGTGTGGAACGGCTTTTTTTGACCGCGTTTGTACAGTTCGAGGTAGTAGCGGAAGTCCCAGTGCGGCTCGTCCCAGGTGAAGGTCACGGTGTGGCCCGCGACGGTCGCGCGCTTCATGAGGGGAGAGGCGATGAGAGTGATCTTATCGTAGACCTGGTAGCGGACGGGCCGCTTCCTCCGGCGCGCGGCCTGGGCGGCCGGCTCCACCAGCAGCGCGAGCACGA
The DNA here is from genome assembly GCA_005791855.1 of Bdellovibrionales bacterium. Taxonomy (GTDB): domain Bacteria; phylum Bdellovibrionota; class Bacteriovoracia; order Bacteriovoracales; family Bacteriovoracaceae; genus Peredibacter. The sequence continues at coordinate 2,190 of SXUH01000352.1, read as the reverse complement.
GCAGGGTTTTCAGAAAGGAGATCATTCTACTCAGGGGGAGAGGTTGGTATTGTTCCCTCTTCGGAACTCTCGGAGGGATAATTTATACCCGTGTTGCCCAAAACTAAAAGGCCAGTATGATCGGAGGTAACCGAGGAGAGAAGATTGCACAAGCTCCGAATTCTAATGCTGATCAAAGACGGCTTCCTAAGCGATATGCTCAAGTTCGTCCTCGAAGCCTACCTCCACTGCGAGGTCGAGGTCCTCACCGATGACTCGCAGGCCATCGCCAAGCTCAAGGAGGACAAGGGCCTCTTCGACTTCCTCGTCTACGACTACGACCCCTTCTCCATGTTCATCGACGAGCTCCGGAGGAACTTCACCTTCTACGCCAAGCTCCAGACCGTCATCCTCTGCCACCCGGAGTACGCCCAGAACATCAAGAAGTTCGAAGCGGACACCGGCTACAAGGTCCTGAAGAAAGACGAGGTCCCCCTGGGGATCATCAGCCACATCTGCGCCCGGACCCCGTCCCGGGACCTGCTCAACGTCTCGCCGTACTGCCGGATCGCCATCAACTTCCTGATCCGCTTCGACGGCATCCGGAAGAACCTCTACATCCGCCTGAGCGCGGACAAGTTCGTCCACATCTTCAAGGAAGACGACAAGATCACCGGCGAGGACCTCATGAAGTACCACGGCCGGGGCATCCAGTACCTCTTCCTCAAGCGCTCCACCGCCGAGTCCGTGGTCACCCAGATCCAGCGGCAGATCAAGGTCTTCCTCAAGGCCAACAACTTCAAGTTCATCCTCAAGGAAGCCACCGACTCTCCCGAGAGCCAGTTCGAGCAGCGGATCATCCGGATCCACGAGGAGATCTTCATCGACGACGAGTTCCAGCGGATCCTCCAGGAGTCCATCGAGAAGATGAAGTCCAAGGTGATCAAGGAGAAGCGCATCGACCTCTTCCTCTCGCACCTCATGAACATGCCCAACTACTTCGCCTTCTTCTCCCGGAAGCTCGAGCTCACCTCCATGTTCGCCCTGCTCATCTGCGAGAAGCTCAAGCTCTCCTCGAAGGTCACCAACGAGAAGATCATCTACGCCTCCGTCCTCTCCGACATCACCCTCGCGGCCCGGCCCAAGCTCCTGCAGATCCGGGACATCGACGAGTACAACACGAACAAGGAAGACCTCACCGAAGAGGACCGGAGCTTCTTCCTCGGGCACCCGCAGGAGTGCGCGGCCCTCGCGAACAAGTTCTTCCAGTCCGCGCCGGCCGACACCGGGGTGATCATCCAGCAGCACCACGAGCTCCCGGACGGCCGGGGCTTCCCGCTGGGCCTCAAGGGGGACAAGATCTCCCAGCTCTCGGCGATCTTCATCATCAGCAACGACCTCGCCCACTACGTCCTGACCAACGAGGTGCCGTCCATCGACGAGTACCTCGAGGAGAACCGGGGCCGCTGGGACTACATCAACTTCCGGAAACCCTACCTCGCCCTCGTCGACATCCGGCAGGACAAGGTCAAGGCCGCGAAGAAAGCGGAGTAGCTAGCGGCAGAGGCCCACGGTCTCGTAGACGTGGTCGAGGGTGGCCCGGGCCCGCTCCTGGGCGCGCCGGGACCCCGCGCGCATGAGCGCGTCCAGGTGGTCCTTGTTCCTCATCAGGTCGTCGTACTTCTCCCGCACCGGCTTCAGGGTCTGGACGACGAGGTCCGCGAGGTCGACCTTGAGGTGGCCGTACATCTTGCCCTGGTAGTCCGCCTCGAGCTGCTCCACGGTCTTCCCGCTCAGCACCGAGTAGATCGTGAGGAGGTTCGAGAGCCCGGCCTTGGCCTCCGGGTCGTACCGGATCTCCGTCCCGGAGTCGGTCGCGGCCGACTTGATCTTCTTCTCGATCTTCTTCGAGTCGTCGATGATGGAGACGAAGTTCTTGTCGTTCTCATCGGACTTCGACATCTTCTTCTCCGGCTCCTGCAGCGACATGATCCGGGCGCCGGACTTTCCGATGTAGGCGTCCGGCATCTTGAACACCCCCGGCTTGTACTTGTTCTCGAAGAACCCGACGATGTCCCGGCAGAGCTCGAGGTGCTGCCGCTGGTCCTCCCCCACCGGAACGAGGTCCGCCTGGTAGAGGAGGATGTCCGCGGCCATCAGCACCGGGTAGGTGAAGAGGCCCGCGTTGATGTTCTTCACGTGCTTCTCGGC
>SXUH01000351.1 GCA_005791855.1 Bdellovibrionales bacterium | reverse complement strand
TACTTACGAAGGAATTTCGAAAGTCCCATTTTATCTAGAGTTTTGATGGTAGAGGTCGCAAGACGAAGACGGATGGTCTGTCCAGATTCCGGGTCGAACACTCGCTTGGTCTTCAAGTTTGCTTGCTTGAACACACGTGACTTGTTGTTAGCGTGAGACACTTTATGGTTAGACTGACGGCTTTTTCCAGTAAGATCGCATTCGCGTGCCATAATAAATTCCTTATCTTTGAACGTGTAAAATAACAAAGACCTTAAACAATTCGTGACGGGTTTGGCAAGCCCAAAGCGGGGCACTTCCCTAGGAAAATCTGCTAGACTTACGCATTTCCGAGTTTCATACTCATTTCACAACATTTCCTCTCGATAAAGGTGGTCGCCATGTCACTTAAACCCTTGAATATTAAATCCAAACTCATGCCCGCTCCCAAGGGGGCGCCCAAGTATTCTGTGTCCATCAAGGATAAGAATTTAAATGAAATCAAGCTGGCCAACCCCAAGGCCACGCGCTCGCTGCTGGCCCTCATGGACCTGGCCGCGGTGAACGGCGGGGCCGCCTGCCACTGGGGCGGACCTTCGGCCATGACCGAGGCCTGGACCGCCCTCCACGGGATCATGTTCCGGGAGAAAAACTGGTTTGAGAAGTTCAACTTCGTCAACGACATCGGCCACGCCGAGAACGGCGTCTACGCTCTCCGAACGGTCCTGGGGTACGGGGACCTGACCCTCGAGACCCTCAAGGGCTTCCGGTCCATCAGCTCCAAGCTCACGGGCCACGGCGAATCTCACCTGTACCCGGAAGGCGTCCTGCTCTCCAACGGCCCGCTCGGGTCGGCGTTTCCCCAGGCCCAGGGGCTCGCGGTGGCCGACAAGGTCACCGGGAACAAGCGCGTGACCGTGGTCTCCGTCTCCGACGGCGCGGCGATGGAAGGGGAAGCGAAGGAAGCCTTCAGCGCCATCCCGGGGCTCGCCCAGAAGGGGAAGCTCAACCCGTTCGTCATGCTCGTCTCCGATAACAACACCAAGCTCGGCGGAAGGATCGACAAGGACTCCTTCTCCATGCAGCCGACCTTCGAGGCCCTCGGGGCCCAGGGGTGGGAGGTGATCAAGCTCACTGACGCCCACAATCTGGAGAAGGTCTTCCTCACCCTGGAAGACGCCATCGAGAGAGCGCAGAGCAATCCCGGGAAGCCCGTCTGCGTTTGGCTCAAGACGGTGAAGGGCTACGGAGTCAAGTCCACCGCGGACTCCTCCTCCGGGGGCCACGGGTTCCCGCTCAAGGCCCACGACGACGGCATCCACGCGTTCCTGAAAGAGATCTGGGGCGACGAAGAGGTTCCGAAGGAGCTCACGAGCTGGGCGAAGGACCTGACCGTTAAGCCGGAGAAGAAGAGCTCCGCCGGGGTTCCGAAAGACAAGATGCAGATCGGGATCGCCAAGGGCCTGGGCCGGGCCGCCAGAGAAGGGCTTCCGGTCTTCTCCATCACCAGCGACCTCCAGAGTTCGACGGGCCTCAAGGCCTTCCACACCGAGTTCCCGGACCACTACCTCGACGTCGGCGTGGCCGAGTCCAACATGGTCTCCACGGCGGTGGGGATGAGCAAGCTCGGGTACATCCCCGTGGTGGACACCTTCGCGGCCTTCGGCGTGACCAAGGGGAACCTTCCGCTCATCATGGCCTCGCTCTCGCAGGCGCCGGTGATCGCCGTGTTCTCGCACACCGGGTTCCAGGACGCCGCCGATGGGGCGAGCCACCAGTCTCTTACCTACCTCTCCGCTCTCTCGAGCGTCCCGCACCTCAACGTGGTGAACGTCGCTTCGGCGAAGGAAGCGGAGGAGTTCGTCTACGGCGCGGCCAAGCGGATCGCCGCCGACCGGGAGAGCGGGAAGGACGGTGAGTCCTACGTCTTCTTCATCGGCCGGGAGAACTTCGCCCTCGAGGTGAAGGAGAACCTCGAGTACAAGCTCCACCATCCGCAGCGGCTCACCACCGGCAGCGACGCCGCCATCGTGGTCACGGGCTCGCTCGTGGCCAAGGGCCTCGAAGCTCACGAAAAACTAAAAGAGCAGGGTATTTCCACCACCGTCATCAATCACAGCTTCGTCAACAATTCCGACTTCTCGCTCCTCGGCCAGTGGATCGAGGAGAGCGGGGCCCGGCTCCTCACGGTGGAAGACCATCAGGTTATCGGCGGGATGGGCGCGCAACTTATACACCGGCTTAAGATGCAGGGGACGCAGTTCATCGCAAACTCCCTCGCCGTGAGAGGAGAGTTCGGCCAGAGTGCCTACTCCGCGGACGAATTGTACACTAAGCACAATCTGAATTCCGATGCTATAATCAAGGCGGTGAGCGAGCTCACCGAGAGAAGGGGAGGACCGTTGAACTTCGATCCGGAGGCCCTCAAGGCCAAGTGGAAAGAGATCTCGGAGATGACCCTGAAGCAGTGGGACAAGATCTCTGAGAAGGACCTGGAGAAGGTCAAGGGGAATGCCCTCCAGATGGTCGCCATGTTCCAGGAGAAGCTCGGCGTCTCCAGAGAGGAAGCCACGAGGAAGGTCGAGGAACTTCTCTCCAGGTACGACCGGGACGAGCTCAAGGCCAAGGTGGAGAAGACGGCCGGGAAGGTCTTCGAGACCGCGTCCTCGATCTTCGGCCAGGTCAAGGATCGGATGAAGAAATAGGTCGCAACATTCGGGAGGTCCGCATGTCAATCATACCTAACTACGTTCCTAGTCAGTACAAGACCGTCAACCTCCACCTCATCGTCAAGGACGCCGATCACGCCCTCGACTTCTACAACCGCGCCTTCGGTGCGGAGGTGGTGCTGCGGCTCCAGGACCCCAGCGGTGTGGTGGTGCACGCGGAGATCAAGATCGCCGACACCATCATCATGCTCGCCGAGGAGCACCCGGGGTACAACCGGAGCCCGGAGACCCTCGGGGGCACGAGCGCTGTCATCCAGATCTACACCGGCGACGTGGAGGGTTTCTTCGAAGAGGCGGTGAAGGCCGGGGCGACGGTGCTCGCACCCATCAAGGAAGAGTTCTACGGGGACCGGGTGGGCAAGCTCCAGGATCCCTTCGGCCACGTCTGGGTCGTCGCGACCCACGTCGAAGACCTCACGGCAAGCGAGATCCAGAAGCGGTTCAACGAGCTCTACCCGTGAGGCTGGCCTAGGTACACCAGCCCGCGACGATGATCCGCTGGCCCTCGGTGACCCTGTGGATCTTGTGTTCGAACCCGTAGGTGCCGGTGAGGAAGAGGATGATGCCGCCGAAAGACGGCGTCGGAATCTCCCGGAAGGCTTCCTGCCCCTTCGGCCTCACCGCGAGTCTTCCACCCCGGACCTCGTCCGCCGCCAGAGTTAGGGAGAGCGAGAAGGCGAAGACCCGGGAGCCGTCGTCGTGCCAGATCCCGTCTTCTTCCCACTCATTAAGTGCGTCTCGGATGCTGATGATGAATTCGATGTGAGAGAATTCATGAAATCTCTTGAGGAACTGAAACAGTCGCCCATCCGCGGAGGTGAGGGCCTTCAGTTCCTGATCGAGCTTCTCCCAGTTCTCCGCTTCCACGAGGGATCTCACCTCGTCTCCGAGAGGAAAGTAGGAGAGGTGGAAGCCGGTCGAAAACAAATAAGGATCTTTTAACATAAGCGGAGGAGTTAACCTTTCTAAAGATTACGTTCATTTTACAACACCTGGTATGCGGAGGAGAATAGATTTGATGACAACATC